>JACQQJ010000130.1 GCA_016207035.1 Nitrospinota bacterium
ATATCCAAATAATTACCAAATCATGTTATATAGCCATAAATTCTAAAATAATACTTGACATATTTTATAATGTATATTATATTTTTTCCTGATGTTTCTTTGGAGGTATGAATAATGTTAAAGGTAAAGAAGGAAATGAAGATTACCGTTGACCACAATCTGGAAGAGATTGTTAAGAAAAAGATAGTCGTTGATACCAAGATTGAGGGTAAACTTGGAAAGATAAATTTTAATGAATTAAAGTCAGGCGGTTTTATCAAACAGAGGCAGAAAGACCTGTTTACCGTCAGAATGAGATGCCCTGGCGGCAGGATACCTGTAAAAAATTTAAAGAAGATTGCTGAGGTTGCTGAAAGGTTCGGCGGTGAGTATGTCCATCTCAGTTTCAGACAGTCCCTTGAAATCCCCTATGTAAATTATAAAAACTTTAGCGTTATAATAGAGGAATTAAAAGAGGTTGATCAGAATATAGCATCCTGTGGACCGAGGGTCAGGGTACCCACTGCCTGCAGCGGCTGCGAATATAATCCAAATGGTTTGGTTGATACCCAAAAGATGGCTTACATGGTAAATGAAAAATTCTTTGGACAGGGATGCAATCATAAATTTAAGATATCATTTTCTGGTTGTCCAATTGATTGTGCAAGAACGAATGAGATGGATTTAGGATTTCAAGGTGCAGTATTTCCTGTATGGGATGAAGACCCTTGCACTGGATGCACAATCTGTGCATCTGCCTGTTTAGAAGGTGCAATAACCCCCCACCCTGAAACAGACAAGCCAATATTCAACCTATCCAAATGCCTCTTTTGCTCTGATTGTATAAGGGCATGCCCTTCTGGCGCATGGAGGTTGGGTAAGGTAGGATATGTGGTGAGGATAGGTGGGAGACATGGGAGACACCCGCATAACGGAGGTGTCATAGCTAAATTTATTTCTGATGAGGATGTCCCAAAGGTAATAAAGTGTGTCCTTGAATGGTATAAGGAGAATGGAGAAGGGAGGGGGAGGATTAGAATTGGTGAAATCCTTAAGGAAGCGGGTAAAATGGAGAGTCTTGTTAAACGACTTGAAGGTATTCTTGGAGATAAGGTCATAAAAAACCCGAGCCTGCCTCAACCGATACCTATAAATAAATTTGATTAAATCCAAATATATATACACTTATGGAAGAAAAGAGAGACAACGGGTTTAAAATTGACGACTCTATAGACCTCTCACATGAGGTCTGCCCCATGACATTTGTCCTTACGAAGATGAAGCTGGAAGCTTTACAACAAGGTCAACTCCTTGAGGTTATACTTCCTGCCGGTGAACCGATGAGGAGCGTCCCTATAAGTATTAAAGAGGAGGGGCATAAAATTTTAAAGGTTGAAAAGATGGGGGGCATGTTTAAACTTATCATTGAAAAAGTATAAATAAAGAAACATACCACAGAGGACACATAGAAAGGCATAAAAGCTTCTTTTTAAAAGAAAAGTAAGTTCTTTCCCCTCTGTGAACTTGGTGTGCTCTGTGGCTAAATTTTAAGGAGAAAAAGAAAATGGCAAAAATAGATGTTGCAAAGATAGAAAGGCTTGGGGTGGAATTTGAAAAAAAGACACCCCAGGAGATTATTCATTGGGCATTCAATAAATATGGAGACAGGATATCCCTTGCATCAAGCTTCGGTGCAGAGGATGTTGCCCTGATAGATATCGTTGCAAAGATAAAACCAGGGGTGAGGGTATTTACCCTGAACACCGGCTATCTTTTCCCAGAGACACACGATGTTATGAGCCGTATAAAAAGCAGATACAACATAAAACTCGAAACCTATGAACCCTTTACACCTTTAGAGGAATTTGAAAGGGGGTATGGCAAACTTTATGATACTGACCCTGATAAATGCTGTTCCTTAAGAAAAATCGAACCATTAAATAGGGCAATAGCAGATAACTTAGATGCATGGATTACCGGTATAAGAAGGGATCAGTCACCTACAAGGGCAAATACAAAAAAGATAGAGGTAGACAAAAAATTCAATCTGGTAAAATTCAACCCAATTGCTGATTGGACATCTGAACAGGTATGGAGATATATCAGAGACAATGATGTCCCTTATAATGTCCTTCATGATAGAGATTATCCAAGTATCGGTTGTGCACCCTGTACACGCCCTGTAAAAGCAGGAGAAGATGCCAGGTCTGGCAGATGGGCAGGGAAAGGAAAAATAGAGTGTGGACTCCATCCATCTGGGACAGAAACAAAAAAATAATTGCCACAGATTTTCACTGACAAAAATAATAAGACAATAGACTTTAGACTATAGACTTAAGACTGAAATAAAAAAAGCCTATTGTCTAATGTCTGATGTCTAATGTCTTTTTTAAATCTGTATCTGTCAGTGGCAAAATTGTATTTTTTAAAGAGGTTATGATGAAAGATGCTATTTCTCCTCATGGGGGGAAACTGATAAACCTTATTATTGAAGGCAAAGAGAGAGAGACTTTAGATGAAAAGATTCCCTCTTTTAAAAAGATAAGGCTTAACAAAAGAGAGGTCTCAGACCTTGAAATGATAGCCACAGGTGCCTTAAGCCCTTTAGAGGGATTCATGGTTAAAAAGGACTATGATTCTGTTTTAGATATGATGCACCTATCCAATGGACTCCCATGGACAATCCCGATTACCCTCTCTGCAACAGAAGATGAGGCAAAGAATCTCAGAGAAGGGGAGGATATTGCCCTCATGGATGAGTCTGAAATGATATTGGGTATCCTCCATTTAGAAGAAAAATATACCTATGATAAAGAAAAAGAGGCAGACCAGGTCTATGGAACCCTTGATGCTGCCCACCCCGGAGTAGCATACCTTTATCAGATGGGTGATATACTTCTCGGTGGAAAGATAGGTCTTCTCAAAAGACCCAAACATAACGATTTCCTGAAATACAGATTTGATCCTGCAGAGACCAGAAAAATATTCAGAGACAAGGGCTGGAAAAGGGTTGTAGGTTTTCAAACACGAAACCCCATCCACAGGGCACATGAATATATACAGAAGTGCGCCCTTGAAACTGTGGATGGACTTTTCCTCCATCCCTTAGTGGGAGAGACAAAGGGGGATGATATACCGGCAAGTATACGAATGAGAAGTTACGAAGTTATCCTTGAGAAATACTACCCAATGGATAGGACTGTGATAGGTGTATTTCCTGCTGCTATGAGATACGCCGGTCCCAAGGAGGCAATATTCCATGCCATAATCAGAAAAAACTATGGCTGCACCCACTTCATTGTTGGGAGAGACCATGCAGGTGTTGGAAACTATTATGGGACATTTGACGCACACTATATATTCGATGAATTTGATCTTGAAAAAATAGGTATAATCCCCCTCTTTTTTGACCACACATTTTTTTGTAAGACATGCGGCGGAATGGCATCTTACAAAACATGCCCTCACGATTCAAATCATCATGTTACCCTGAGCGGTACAAAGGTCAGGGAGATGCTCAAAAAGGGTGAGATCCCACCTGTAGAATTCACCCGTCCTGAAGTGGCGAAGGTTTTGATAGAGGGAATGAACAGATAAAAGGGCACCAGTCACCAGAGCACCAGAACACCAGTAATCTGCTGTTTTATGTCTGGTGCCCTGGTGTCTTGGTGCTCTGGTGATCTGATGTTATGGAAGCCATTCACATAATCGCAATAGCTACATCCTTCATCCTTGCGATGAATATAGGCGCATCCAACTCAGCGGCAGAGATGGCGGCTGCCTATGGTGCTGGTGCACGTACAAAAAAAGAGGCGGTAACACTGATAGCCATATTTGCCTTCCTTGGAGCCATAATCAGCGGAGGACCGGTAATAAAAACACTCGGTAGCGGACTGGTTCCAGGGGATACCTTCTCAGGGGCATTTGCAACTGTTTTTATAGTGCTCTTTGTAGCAACCCTCTTTATAATATTTGCAAATTATTCAAGGTCTCCAATTGCAACAACACATGCCATCGTTTGTGCAGTTGTAGGAATTGGATTATATACAGGCAAATTAAATATACATAAGTTTATCTACATATCAATATGGTGGTTTCTTACACCATTATTTTCTTTTATATTCAATTATCTCTTTGGTAAATACCTTTACTTCAGAATACTCCACTACCTCACAACCCTGAATTCAGAAGAAAGAATAAAAAAAGTACTTTCAGTTATAATAACGATCTCAGGCTGTTATGTTGCATTTTCAGCCGGCTCAAACAACGCAGCAAATGCAGTAGGTGCAATTGTTGGGGCAGGAGTCATCCCCTCCCTTGAGGGTAGCATTCTTGCTGGACTCGGAATGGGGCTCGGGGCTATACTCTTTGGGGGGAGGATATTGGATACAGTTGGAAAGGGGATAACAGAGATCGGTATTGTCAGGGCAATATCCATTGAAACAACCGGTGCAACAATCATCTACATTGCATCGCTTTTGGGAATCCCCGTATCCCTGAATGAAACAATTACATCAGGAATAATCGCCACATCATGTGCGAGGAAAGGCTTCAGAAAGACTGCTGGAAATGAGCATGTCCTGAGGATACTCTTCTTCTGGTTTGCAGCGCCTTTCATTGCCATAGCCTTAAGTTACGGACTGATTGCACTATGGATGAATCTGTAATCGTGTAGTGCGAGCCCCTGATTAAATCAGGGGTAGCCTTGCTATAAACTAATATGGATGAATTCAAAATAGACAAAGAGCTGAATCTGAAAGGAACTATCTGCCCTTATAATTTTATTAAGACAAAACTTGCTATTGAAGATATGGAGGCAGGACAGATAATAAAGATTATTGTTGATTTTCCAACCGCGCCGGATGATGTTTCAAGGGGAATGGAATATGAAGGGCATACGATATTGAAGATGAATCAGCTCAATCAAAAGGACTGGGAGATTATAATAAAAAAGGGGGGATAATGATTTATCCTCCCCTTTCCTGATATTTTCCTGTAAGAGGTCAAAAAACCAGATTAGCCCCCAATACAAAACCCGTTGTGATGTCTGGGGCCTTCAGCCCAGGAGAAGCATCTGTATACATTGCCTGGTATCTGTATCCAAGGTTGATAAGAAGAGGTATACTACCAAACATATAATTAAATCCAGTGTCGGTCAATGTATACGATGAATTATCTTCTGTGCTTACTCCAGTATATTTAGCTTTAAGCCATCCATAACTGATATTTCCATACAGACCAAATCCACTGCCAATAGATTTGTTCGCTATAATGCCCACTGTTGGACCTCTTATTTCAGTGGTAGACGTAGTTGTGGGTTGACTGTAAGTAATGCCTGGTGAGCTGACTGTCTGAGTATAATCCTGTGTAATATTTTTATACCCTACACTGAGGGCAACCGAGGGGTGTATATAATATCCGATATTAGCATCCCACTCTGAGCGATCTGCCGATGATTCGAGGGTTTCGGTAATAGTCCCAACAGTGGAATAAGTTGCCCTGTAGTTAAATTTATTGAATGTAAAATTTGTCTTCGCATAATAGCTTCCTGAAATAAAAACATTTCCATATTTCACAGCTAAGACAGGGATTGCAACAAACTTACTATCTGTGGTGACCTTAATATTTTTTCCAGCAAAGGAGCTATCATTAAAAAAAAAGCTTGTCTCCCATTGGTTTGCCCATCCCTTAACACCAAGGCTAACATTAAAACCATCGCTGGCTGATACAGAACTTACTGAAATCGCTATAAAACCTGTAACCGCGAATAAAATTCCAACTGCTAATCCCAATTTTTTCATATAACCTCCATTAAACTAAATTTGAAATTTGAAATTTGAAATTTCATGTATCACCCCCTTTCCTAAAAAGCCGGAGGCATAAATATCGGCTTTTCTTCTTTTCTCTCCTGCTTTTTCTTTTCTAACTCCTTCTTTTGCTGCTCTAACCGCCGTTGCTCCTCAATCCTCTGCTGCTCAAACTGGTACCGTTCCTCCTCTAATCTTCTTTGATGCTCCTTCTCTCTTGCAACCCTTTCCTGCTCAGCCTTCATCTCCTTTTCCTTCAATTCCTGTTCACGCCTCTTTGCTTCTTCCTTCAATTCCCGCTCAAGTTCCTCCTTAAATTTACGCATATCTTCTTTTAATCGTGCCTTCTCCTCTTCAATCCTCTTTTGCTGATCTTCCCTGAATTTTAAATCTACCTCCTTAGCCTTTAAATCTTCGGGGGGTTGGGCTTTTGCATATGCAAGCATAAATATAAACTGACCCCCTTCGTCACCAATATTTGCTATTGGTGCGCTCTTCGGGGTCTGCTGTGATTCATTTGAAACCAGTGGCTGCAATTCTGTTATTATCTGCTGCGGCATTAAGTATCTGCTTTCATTTCTCTCCAGAATCCTTAAAAAATAGTGTGCAAATATACTATGGTTCCCCTTCCCTTTATCAGGGACAGGATAAAGCCCTCCTGATGTCAATATCCAGCGAGATCTGTCATTATATAATTCCTTTATTGCAGTATCACTTAACTGGCTTATACTCCTTGTCTTCCCCCCCATCAGCGACTCACTGAAACATGAATCAGCAACTGTGTATATGTGCCTCGCCTTGATAGCCTTCAGAATACCCCGAACCTCCTCATTGCTGATAAAGGTTGAGGGATCATCCAATACTGCATCTGATGGTATCCAACCGCCAAGCTGGGTCTCCTTATCATATTCTCCATGTCCTGCATAATAAATAAAGAGGTTATCCTTACTGTTTAATGTCTTAGCAAATATACGGAGTTCTTTGATAATGGATGATCGTGTTGCCTTTTTGTCATACAATTCTCTTACCCTCTCTTTTGCAAAATCGTATTTTTTCTTGAGTATGTCTGCAACCGCCTGTGCATCCTGGCGGGCTGCCTGCAGTTGTTTATCCGGTGGAAGATTGGCATACTCATTTATGCCAATTATCAGTGCCCAGTAGTCTCCTTCTATAGTCAGATTGGATTGTTCCCCTGTCCCCTCTACTTCCAAATCTCTTGTTGCCTGGATGACTTTTACCTCTTGTGCAGAGACTTCAGAAAAGATTTTCAGAGGATTGAAAGAGATGCATAAGAAAAAAATCAAAAAAAAAGGGATACCTTTAAGTCTGCCTTCATGAATACCTCTATTTACCAAAAACATATTTTTAGGAGTTGTCAAACCCATTTATTCCTTAAATTTAAATATTTACAAATCCTTTCGCTCATCCTGTTGAAAGGTAATATATTATATTTGCTAATAATGTCAATAAAATAAATGCTGGAGCAGACTATAAGCCGGATTCTGTCCCCCCCACCTATAAATAGTTGTGGGGGTGATGACCATTTATCTTGCCTTCATGTCACCATAAAGGTTGAGCAGCTTACCCAGAGGCTTCGGACGGGCAGTCCTTAGCCGAGGCTTACGCCTCGGAGTTGAAAGTTAAAAGTTACAAGTGAAAAAAATTATCACTCTTCACCCTTAACCCCTCACTCCCGCTGTAGGCGGGCTTGCCCCTCTATTTAGCCTTGCTCCGGGTGGGGTTTTCAATGCCCCTGATGTCACCATCAGGGCGGTGAGCCCTTACCTCGCCTTTTCACCCTTACCCACCGAGGCTAACGCCTCGGAGTTTAAAGTTAAAAGTTACAAGTGAAAAGTAAAACTCATCACTCTTCACTCTTAACTCCCGCCATAGGCGGTTAGGCGGTATATTTTCTGTTGCACTTTCCGTAGGGTCTCCCCCCTGCTTACAACCCCCGATAGAACCATTCGAGGGCAGGCATGCAGGGGCAGGCCCTCCTTCGTGTTACGAAGCACCCTGCCCTGAGGAGTCCGGACTTTCCTCCAACAACCCCCTATCCCCCTTTAATAAAGGGGGAATAAAAGGGGGTTGTCAGCGATCATCCATCTGCTCCAGCAAATCAACAAAAACCAATTAGCCACAGAGGTCACAGAGAAAGATAACAAATAAAGACACGGAAAAACACAGATAAATTATGATTAGCATAGAAAAAATCATAAATAATCAGTGTAAATCTGTGTCAAAAAA
>JACQQJ010000131.1 GCA_016207035.1 Nitrospinota bacterium
CGTCTTCGGCAATTTTGCTCCTCACCGTATTGGTCATATACGGTTGTGTCGCAAAATTACCTGCCAGACTTGTCTTTCAGGCGACTTGGCGATTTACCCAAAATCCTACATCGGATTTTGGACTTTCCTGATGACTTTTTCATTCTTTTTTGATAAATTCTTTCTTAATTGAAGGGCTTATAATAACCATTAAACTGTCATGTATGAAGATAATTATTGATGGATATAACTTTTTAATGACATCGAGGAGATTCAAAGGGGATTTAAATAATACCCTTGAAGAAACAAGAAATAGTTTCATTAAAAACCTTTTTAACTATAAGAGATTAAAAGGGCATGACATTACCGTTGTATTTGATGGATGGAAGGGTGGGCATCTATATGAAAATAGGGATATTATAAATGGGATTAAGGTTATATATTCAAAAATAGGTGAAAAGGCTGATGATGTTATTAAAAAAATGGTTGAGAATGAAGAGGGATTTACTGTCATTACATCTGACAGAGATGTGGCGGCTTTTGCATCAAGGCAGGGTGCAATAGTAATATCTTCAAAGGATTTTGGAGAGAGCCTTATGATGGCAGAGATTTTGATATTAAAAAATGAAAAAGAGGAAGAAGATGTCGAAAAGGACCTTTCAACAAAAAAGAAGGGAAATCCGAGAAGGCTGTCAAAAATGGAGAGAAAGAGGCTGCAGAGATTAAAAAAACTTTAAAAAAAGGTGATGATAAGTTAGGAATAAAATAACCAGCAAAAGGATTCCAAAATCAATTTTGATCACTGATCCTATGGTATACATAAAATTTACCTATATATTTTCTATACTCCTCATTTTACTATGGGTCACCAATATCTATGCAGGAGATACTCATCATGTTAAACTCCCGAACGGATTTGAGGTTATCCTTATAGAAAATCATCAGAGCCAGGTCATTTCATCTGTTGTCACTGTAAAAACAGGCTCATCCCATGAGGATTTTACCAATAGCGGCGTATCTCACATGCTTGAACATTTACTCTTTAACGGGACAGTTAACAGGACACAGGAGCAGCTTTACAGTGAGACAGATTTTTATGGTATTTACAACAATGCCCATACAGATACCGATTATACAAATTACATAATCCTCGCTGAAAAATCCTATATTGAAAGGGCACTGGATATACAGTCTGATATGCTCTTTAACTCAATATTTCCTGAAGACAAATTTAAAAAGGAGAAGGATATAGTTCTCAACGAGATTGCCAGGGATAGGTCAGAACCATCATTCCTTGAAGATGAACTCTTTAATATGAGATTTTTTCATGGGACACCATACAACCTGCCAGTCTTAGGAATCCCTGAAACAATAAAAAATATGACAAGAGAGCAGGTGAGAGATTACTATCAGAGATATTATGTGCCGAATAACATAACAGCCATCATTATGGGCGATTTTGACAGTAATGAGATGCTGGGACTTATAGAAAGGTATTTTGGAAAATATCCGCCAGGAAAATTGCCAAAGGAACAACCCCCTTTGTTAAGGGGGACTGAGGTGGTTGTCCCCTTTATCAAAACAGAGATAAAAGGGATTACCTATTCATCCATGACTATGGGAATGCCTTTACCATGGGTAGATAAAGATGATTTCTATGGTATGTTTCTCATAACCGCACTCCTTGACTCAGATTTTAAAGAGAGGATAAACAACAATCTTAAAAAAAATAATAAAGGTGAGATTCTGGGTGCAGGTATATCAGCAGATTTTAACAGGCACTTTTCAATTCTCAAAATATCCGTCTCTTTCCCTGTAAATCTGAAACCGGAAGATATTGAGAGGGTAATTTTTGAAGAGATACATAAATTCAGCAAGGAACAAATAGAAATGGACAGGATACAAGGGATTATCACATCTGCCAGAGTTCAGGAGATTTTTCTTTCTGAGAAACCGCACTACTACAGCATGGGAAAGGGGAAGTTTATTGCTGCCGATGGATGGGATTTTGCAAAAAATTTTATCATGAAATTAGAGGATATTTCTAAAACAGGGTTAGAAGATATTGTAAAGAGGCATCTTTCAAGTCCTGCATTTCTGACAAGCCTTATTACCCCTGGGGATGAGTCAGTTGAGGATACGAGAGAAAAGATGAAAGGTTATTATTATATTGCAAAAAAGCCACTCAAGGGTAAAACAGAAAATGGGCGGGAAGAATTTACAGAGGAAAGTGTTAAACTGGTTAAAGAGTGGAAGCTTCAGGTTAGTGAGGCAAAACCCTTGCATCATAAAACTCAGGACTCCCGATTCAAAACTCAAAATTTTCAAAAAAGGGGTGTTATAAAAAAGGTTATTTTTAAAAACGGGCTTACCCTTATTGTCAATTCTAATAAAGATTCAGAAGTCTTTGCAATTCACCTTATAGCAAAAAATCGCTCCCTGATGGAGCCTGAAGGTAAAACAGGTATTGTAGATTTCATTCACAGAATAATGGAGAAAGGGGCAAGGGATAGAGACTATAAAACATTTCAAAAAGAACTCTCTGCTATCGGGGCTACCCTGAAGACAAGGGACTCTGAATTTATCCCCTATGATGATATCTACACTACCCATGAATTTTCCTATATACGCCTTGAGACGATTGATGAATCCTATGATAAGGGGATAAAAATACTCTCTGATATCATTTCAAAACCCAGATTTGAACATGATGATATTGAGTCTGTCAGGTCAGAGATGCTTAATCTCATCAAAAAAGAGGATTCAAAACCTGATCTGTTATCAAAAAAACTTTTTTTTACCGAGACATTTAAAGGTCTCCCACAGTCCCAATCTATAATTGGAGCGAAAGAGACAATAAGTTCCATAACAGGGGAGGATTTAGAAAATTTTCATAGCATATATTTTTCCCCTGCTAATATTATCATAACCGTTTTTACAGGTGTTGAGGTGGACAGGGTTATAGAAAAATTTCAAAGCCTTTTCGGTAAGACAGGCAGGAGAAGAACCAACATCCCTTCTATAGATTATTCAAAGGCAGTTTCTCATACCCCGAAATCCATACAGAGAGAGTTGAAAAAACCTTTAGCGTATATACGGATGGGAAAATTTATGAAGATCTTGCCAGAGGATAAGACACCACTGAGAATCCTCGGATCTGTCCTCTCAGAGCGTATGTCATTTGAACTGAGAGAGAGACAGGGACTTGCATATTCCCTTGGCGCAGGATTTACCTTCTATGATAATTATACACTGTTCAGTGCGGCTATGGGGACAAGGTTAGAGACAATAGAAAAGGCAAGGGATGGGATGCTCAGAGAGATTGAAAAGCTAAAAGGTGAGGATTTGAAGACAGAGGATTTAGAGGGGGTAATAAATACTTATATATCTTCAGAACTCATGAGTACCCTCTCAAGGATTAATAAGAGTTATTACATAGGATTGGCTGAATTTTATAAAAAAAGCTTAGATTATCAGGAACGGCAACTTGAAGAGCTGAAAAAGGTCAGATTAGAAGATATAAAAAGGGTTAAAGAGAGGTATTTAAGTATTGATAATTTAATCGAGGTTATCATTGAGTGAAATTATAGGGGGGATTCTCCGCCTTGTCCATTTTTTTTTACTGAACGCATAGTATTTTTTTCTTGACATAGTTTAGGAGTTTTTATAAATTATCTGCTCAACCTATTAGTGGCTATTTAATCAATATGTATGCCAATAATATTTAAAAAAGAAAGGAGGTGATATCTTTGAAGAGGTATTTGATTGTTTTATCCCTTTTAGTATTTGGATGTACCCTCTTGAGCTATTCTTATGCATCAGCAGATGCAGCCAAAGGAGAGGCTATATTTAATGATTTAAAGGCTGGAAACTGTAAAACATGTCATGATACAGGCGAGAAGAGGAAAGTTGGACCTGGATTAAAGGGCGATACCACGAGACATTCGAAGGAATGGCTTGTAAAATGGTTAAATGACCCGCAGGCTACCTGGGAGAGTAATGATCCAGATGTTCTGGATCTAAAGAAGAGGATGAAAAAGGAAGATAAGCCAAAGACTGCAATGAAATTACCTGGTAAATTGTCAGAGGAGCAGATAGCGAATGTAATTGATTATCTTGATACGCTTAAGTAAAATACCATTCCTGAGAATAAGGCAAGTATCCTTACCGTGACACTATACTCCTATGGTGTCACGGTTTTTTTTATTCTCTAAACCAAAAAATATAAGTGGTTCACTCAATCACCCTATTTTATCTATAGTAATTATCGCTAATCTCTCACCTTTTTTAACCCCTAATTCTATGCTGGCATTACTATTTTTGATAAATATCTCCAAAAACCCACAGCTATTAAAGAGAGAGGAAGGTTTTAAGTCCTCAGCATCAGAATAAGATTTGCATGGGGGGTTTATGATTAAATTTTTTAATAATATCTGTTTAAATTCTTTTCCTTCTCCTTTAAGTAAGTAAAAGTAACGAGCAGACACATTTGTTATCAGATTACCAAATCTGTCTATATATATAACCTCTCCTCGAATTTTACCTTCCTGTATGTCTGGTTCTGGTATATTCAGGGTAACTGGGTTATGTATAGGTTTTCCGAATTCCAGAGGATTGACTCCTCTGGTAAGATGGGCTGCCACGCTTGCAAATATATCCCTTCCATGAAAGGTGTGGCTTACCGATGGTAGAAAAAATTTGGTTTCTGTTAATTCAATTACCCTCAATCCATCCCTCTCTTTTGATGTAAAAGGTGAAAGGGTAAAGATAAACGAAAATATTCCGTTATCAGGTCCAACAAAGCAGCAGTCCTTTGACTCTACTAATATAGCCCGTCTTGTACTCCCTACACCCGGGTCTACAACTGATACATGAATTGTCCCCGAGGGGAAATATTTATAGGAAAAGTTTAAGATGTAATAAGCCTGAATAATGTTGTACGGCTCAATCTGATGAGAAATGTCTATAAATTGTATGGCTGGATTTATCCCCAGCATCACCCCTTTCATTATTCCTACAAAGGGGTCATATAAACCAAAATCAGTAGTCAGAGTGACAATACTATTCATCTAAAAGTTCACCTCTGACTGTGTCATTTTGTATATGTGTTATTCTGACACTTGTGAGTCTGTTTATGAATTCATCTCCACCATGAATCTCTACCGGTATATAATTATCTGTATAACCCCTGAGGAGTCCTGTCTTTCTATCCCGTGTACTTTCAATGAGTACCCTGCACACCTTTCCAAGAAAATCCCTCCGGAAGGTATTTGATTTTTTCTTTCCTAATCCCTTTATAATTGAATTCCGCTCCTTTTTTATAATTTCAGGTATCTGCCCTCCATATCCATATGCATCAGTCCCCTCTCTTTGGGAGTAAGTGAATACATGGAGATAGCTTAAGGGGAGTTCATCAATAAGTTTGTAAGTATTGTTAAATTTTCCCTCATCTTCGCCAGGAAATCCTACGATAACATCAGCACCGATTCCTATATCCGGCATCTCATTTTTTAAGCTCATAATGAGCTCTCTATACATTGAAGGGCAATAATTTCTCCTCATCCTTTTCAGTACCTCATCATCACCACTCTGTAACGGTATGTGGAGATGTCTGCAAACCTTCCTGTTTGCCTTCATTACAGATATAAGTCTTTTACTTATCTCTTCCGGGTTTATTGAACTCAATCGTATCCTTTCTATGCCTTCCACATTCATCAGCATTTCAATAAGGTCACTAAGCTTCACCTCCGGATAAAGGTCTCTGCCATAACTCCCAAGGTTTACCCCTGTTAAGACAATCTCTTTAAAGCCTGAATCTGCTAACACTGAGGCCTGTCGTAAAATAGCTTCAGGTTTTTCGCTGATACTGGGACCCCTCGCAACAGTAATAATACAGAATGAACATGTCCTATTGCATCCTGTCTGAACCTTGAGATAGGCACTTGTCCTCCCTGAAAAATTTGATACATCCTGAAAAGTAAACTGACCACCCTTATCCATATTACTGACAACCATTTCCGGGTTGTTAAGCTTCTTCATATTAATCATTCCGATATGATGGGCGGTAAGCTTTTTCAGATGCTCCAGGATATTGAGCTTTTCTGAATTTCCTAAAATCAAGTCTACACCTTTAATGGAAGCTATCGCAGATGGGTTTATCTGTGAGTAACAACCGGTTACTATGATAAAGGCATCCCCCTTCTTCCTTATTGCCTTACGAATAGTCTGCCTGCAACGATAATCACTCCTGTCAGTAACAGTACATGTATTGATAATATAGATACTTGCATCGGATGTAAAAGGGACCACTTCAAAACCAGCGGACCTGAAGAGTTCCTCCATCTCAGCGGTCTCAAACTGATTAAATCTACATCCTATAGTTTCAAAGGATACCTTCATTAAAAATTCCTCTTTATTATGTCAGGAAACATATTGATATAATGATAAATAATAATCAATTCTCATTTAAAAGGCAATAAAAGACTGAAAAACAAAATTATTGGTTTTAATTTAACCCGAAATATGTGATAAAGAAAAACCACAGAGATAAATTATGATAATAAAAATCTCAATTCTTCAAATAGTTCTCTGTAATACAAGGTTATAAAAC
>JACQQJ010000132.1 GCA_016207035.1 Nitrospinota bacterium
AACTTCACCAACGCCATAAATTTTTCCAATCCCAAAAGCCCGCCAAATGGGCTTAACCGCTCTTTACAATACTCATATGCTGTAGATGCCTCTATTTTATTAGCCTTTACAGGACATCCTCTTTCCCTTTGATTTACAACGCTTTTAGAGTTATTATTGTTTTGTGTTTTAACCATTTGGGTTACCTCCTGTTATAATATGTTTTGGCTTGAAAACTTAATTATACCAGTGTAATCCAAATGGTTTAACTACTTTTCCCCCTTTTCTTATGCAAGTTTAAGGTAATATATAACATGAGTAAATTATCCCTGGTAGATATTGAAACTATAAAAAGAAATTTACGAAAAACCCCTGAAGAGCGATTGGATACCTTGATTGGCAGTATAAGAGAGGCTGAAAATTTGGGGATAATACCTGAGTTAGAAGATAGAAAGAAAAAAGAGGAAAGAATAAATTGTTCGATCCAAAAAAGATTATCCAGATTCTGAATAAACATCAGGTAGAGTATATTGTTATTGGTGGTATAGCCGCCTCTCTCCATGGCTGTCCTGAACAAACTTATGATTTGGATATTTTGTATAACAATTGAGTTTAAAAAAGAGAAAGGCTTAAAGTAAAATTTGATAAAAATTATTCCCCCTGCAAACTTCAGCGATATCGTATCCACGATAGCAACTGGCATATTTTACTTGACACATTCTCATTAAAGGTGCAAATATGTAAAAATTATGATTAATACCTTAATAGAATGGACTGTTAACTGGGCACAGACCGATTATGGAACCTATGCCCTTTTCCTGATTGCCTTTGCAGAGTCGTCATTTTTCCCTATTCCACCTGATATTTTACTTATAGCCCTTTCAATAATAAACCCACTGATAGCTTTATTTTATGCAACTGTGTGCACTATTGGCTCTGTTACCGGTGGCATCTTTGGATATTTTCTGGGCTTAAAGGGTGGAAAACCTATTTTAGAGAGATTTTTCTCCCATGAGAAGATAGTCCTTGTCCATAACTATTTTGAGAGATATGAGGCATGGGCTATAGGAATAGCTGCCTTTACACCGATTCCCTATAAGGTCTTCACCATTGCTGCTGGTGTATTTTATATAAACTTCAAAAAGTTTGTACTTGTATCAATTCTTGGCAGGGGTGGAAGATTTTTTATTGTAGCAGGGCTTATACAGTTATTCGGGGCAGAGATAAAATATTTTATTCGGAATTACTTTGAACTTTTCACCATTCTCTTTTTTGCACTTCTTATAGGTGGTTTTATGCTTTTAAAAAAACTGCCTATACCAGGCTTAAGTAAAGGGCTTGAAAGGTGATATACGCTGTAATATTGGCAGGAGGTAGTGGAACAAGATTTTGGCCTCTCAGTAAATCAAAAACCCCAAAGCAGTTGTTATATCTCACCGGTGATAATACCCTCATCCAGAAGTCAATACACAGAATTAGAAATATAATTAAAAATAAGAATATATTCATAGTTACGAGTAATTCTCATATAAAGAAGATCGGAGACCAGATTAATGAGATTCCTCCGGATAATATTATTGGTGAGCCATTTGGAAGAAATACTGCCCCATGTATTGGACTTGCAGCTATTCATATAAAAAAGAGAAACCCTGATGGGATTATGGTGGTCCTCCCTGCAGACCATAGTATTAAAAAAGAGGAAAGATTCAGGGAGGTAATCTCAATCGGTAGTCAGATAGCTGCTGAAAGGGATTGTCTTGTTACCCTTGGTATCAGACCCTGCTACCCTGAAACCGGTTATGGTTATATACACGCAGGCGAAGAACTTGATGAGAGGTCTGAGACAAAGGTTTTCAGGGTTAACAGATTTTATGAGAAGCCTAATATCAATAGGGCAAAGAGATATGTTGCCAGCGGTAGTTACTTCTGGAATTGTGGTATCTTCATCTGGAAGGTAGACACAATCCTACATATGATAAAGGTTTTTCTGCCAGATTTATATAATGGGCTTATGGAAATAGAGAAGGTGCTGGGAATGAAAAGGGAAAAGAGCGTAATAAAAGAAGTATATTCAAGTATAGAGGGTATATCTATAGATCACGGTATTATGGAAAAGGCTGAGAATATAGTGGTAATTCCCTGTGATATAGGGTGGAATGATGTGGGGACATGGAGGGCACTTTTTGATATTTTAGAAAAGAATAATTTTAATAACGCTGTAGTTGGAAGACATATTGGTATTGATACGGAGGGTTGTATTATTCATAGTCCACAGAAATTGGTTGCAACTATTGATATGAAAGATATTATTATTGTTGCCTCAAGGGATGCAGTCCTGGTATGCCCAAAGGAGAGGGCGCAGGAGGTAAAAAATATCGTAGAGCTCCTGAAAATTCAAGGGTTAAAGAAATATCTATAAAAATATGATGGGGTTTCATAGGGCTTATTCTCATTTAAGATACTGTGAACTATCTCCTCTCTCTTCTTCAAATTTTTTTAGAGTTAAACCCTTAAGGAAATTTGACCTGTCCCCATGTTCCCATTACTCATTAGTTCATAAGAGCGAGTCTTGGATACTGAATTTGAATAAGAGTTATTATTTCCTTTTGAATCCTCCCCGGAAAGAGATTTATAGTCATTTATATCTTCGTTATTTTTTTCTGGTAAGAGGCCTTTTCCCAATAAGACCTTTTCCAGTTCTTCTTCTGAGTTTTTATCATTATTGAAGAAAATTTCCTCAAATTCTTTCTTATCTCTTATCTGTCCATCTGATACCTCTTTATCTTTCGAATTATCACCGGGGAGTTTTAATTCTTCATTATCTTCTTTATCTTCTGGATCATTGCCACCTATGGTAAACAATACCTCTGTATCTTTTTCTGAATCCTCATTCCCTAAAAAATATTTTTCAAAATAGTTTTTTGTCTCATCTAAATTCTGATTGAATTTTATCTTACTTGTCAGCTCAATGTATTTAGTGGCTGCAAAGTCATATGGCTCCCTGCTGAATCCGATCCTTGGCCTGCCATAACTGTCATACTGAAGGTGGAAAGGGATCTCATGATTGTTAATCTGTCTGCCCTCCTCCTGTGGTGCATCCCAGTTAAAATCTTTTTCCGGGAGAAAATAAATTTTCATCTTTACATAGTCTTCTCCAGGTTCACCATTATATTCTGTAGGAGTTAGTTTAGCACTTATGCCGTTTTCACCCAATGCAGGCATTTTATCAGGAATTCCATATACATCAACTTTGTCAAGTTCTTTCATCTCGCCGAGGACAGGTATATTATCACCCTCTACTGAATTGCTGGTACTTCCATCACCCAGGAATTGAACCTCTTCTATTTCAGTGTCATTGCCGGTTAAAGAGACTTCTTTCCCCCCTTGAGAAGATGGTACAATTGACCTCTCTTTTAATGAATTAGCCAATTCAAAGGAAATCCTCTTTTTAGGTTTTGGTATAAAAATGGCGTCTTCTGCGATACTCGGTCTCGCCTTTTTTACCCCTGGCACATACTTAGGGAGAGATTTGGATATAGATAATTTTACATTGCTTAGACCAATCCCCATGGATACATAACCTCCATTGACTCTTTTTAATAATTCTTTCGGAGATTTGAAAGAAATACTTTAGAGAAAAATAGTGGGGAGATAATTCATAAAGGGTATCGTTATTCTGCTCCTTTATATTTTAATTCTTTTTAAAGTAGATATTATAGGGAGAGAGTGAATTCATGCTTATTTGGGTAAAGAACGGATATAAACGATAACATCCTTTATCTCTTCCTCCTTTAATTCAGCTCTAAATGCAGGCATCTTATTTTTTATTCCTTTTGAGGTAATCAATACGAGATCCTCATCTGTTTTACCCTGAGTTTCCTTATCAATCAAGTCAAGAAGAGATAACTCTGTTTTAAACATCTTCACTAAAGACGGGTTTCCTTTCCCATCCTTTCCATGGCAGGAGGCACACTTCTTCTCATAAATCTTTTTCACATTATCTGCTCCGGCAGTTTGTGAAAAGAAAGGTAAGAAAATCACTAAAAATAAAAGAATCAATCCTGGCCTCTTTTTTCTTTTAAACATATCTCCTCCTTATATGAGTGTTTCAGAAATAGTAACTGGTTAGTAAGTAAACTATATTTGCACTGTAATTACGATCATTATATGCCCCGGTAAGATAGGTGTTCGGTGATGTCGCAGTGTTCATCACAAACTTATAGCCTTCATACTGTTCATCTTTATATTCGAAACTTTCGTAGGCATATCCGAATATCAAATTTAGGTTTTTAACAAATTTGTAAATGGCTTTAATATTGAAAGCATGTTTTTTGTAATCATCATACCTATCTATATTTAAAGGGGTGCCAATATTGTTCTGGGAAGAAAAATCATTCTTCCCATCTGCCTCAGCATAGACCCACGAGGCAGCAATATCTAATGTGTCCCTGGTAACAGGAATTTCCAGCTCAGCACCAACTGACCAGTTTTTGTCTTCAAGGTTTGAAGACCAGTTAAAAGAGTTTGTGACAGGAGTTGAATCAGGGTCATATGAAAATGTACCGGTGGGGTTAATAAATCTGTGATACGAATAGTATTTTATTATTTCATAGTCAAAAAAACCTGTCAATTTAAAATATTCCAGCCTTTCGTAAACGGCATCGATATAGTATTCATCGCGTCTATCTGTGGTTCTCCCGAGTTTCGTCGCATGGTAATCGTTATATCTGTAAGTATACTCAAGCCCTAAGTCGAGATGTTCAGCAGGATATATATCAAATCCTATTTTTAAAGTGTCCTGGGTCTTATCAGTGGCATCAAACCTCCTTAAGAATCGCCTGATGTAGTTGACATCAGTAGGTCCTGTCCCTAAAGTGCTGTTGTTAAAATCAGAGCTTCGCCACAGGCGCTGGTATTTTAGCCTGGCTGTAATAAGATCAAGGGACTTGTTCCTGATTTCAATGTAAGCACTATTGTCCTTTGTAGCCCTGGCGTCATTTCTCTCCCTTTCAATATTTAAGTATTCATAACCGAGACTTGTTTTTGTTGTCGCAGATAGCTTATAACTGGCATCTATACCAAAATTATTTTTATTATAGTTGAAAAGTTCGCTCTTAATTTTAGTGCCAGTTGACAGGTCGGTATATTCAATTAATGTAGATGTATTATCTTTTTTCAAATAGTTATAAGAGAGCTTAAAATCTATTCGCTTTACAGGCTGAGAAGTCAAAGAAACTGAGGCTGAACTATAGGTTATATCTCCATCAAAGGAATTGCTGTTGAGACCGAGTTGCTTAATGGTATATGTCGGGGATGTCGTTGATGTCCCGCTCGTAGAACTGGCGATTGTATCCAATAATGAAAGTCTGTTCTTAATTTTTGTATATCCAAGATTTACTGCAAAGAGAGAGTTCAAGGGGAGCTGCTTCAATATCCCCTGTGCCGATGTCTTGTAATAATCATTGTCAGCAGGGAGAGAGGTGCGCTCATTGATACCCGTGGTTGTAACATAGGGATTTCTCCATGTCAGGAAATCGTATTGATTCTCAAATTTACTCAATAATAAGTTCATTGAACCCACAAAAGCCTTTGATTTATACCCTGCCTCAAGAAAGAGGTTTTTTGTCCTGTAATCGACTGGCGCAGGCATTTCGACTAAATTTCCGAATGTAGAGGTCTGTGCGCCTATCCTGTCAGCAAAAACGCCGCTTGGAGAACCAATGGGACGGGTGCCTTTTGTTTCAATCTGGTCTGCATTTACTGAAAAATAGAATGGCGAGTCTAAGGTAATATCAAAAGTTACACCCAGGTCTTTACCCTTCGTTGCATAATTGAATTTTGACCAGAGATACTCAGTTGTTGCAATATTAGGTGTATACGAGCTATCTGTATTTGCAGTCCTATTTGCAGCAAAATAGTCGAGGTTACCTGTGCCTGTCCCTGAATAAAATGTCCTGGTTCCGAAAGAGAGGTTATGGATAATCTCGTTATAAAAGAGTGAATATTTGAAACTCCCATATCTTCCGCCGTTCAGGGTTAAAGACTGGTCATCAAGACCGATATTTTTACCTGTTGTGTTTAAGAAATAAGAATCTTTATCTACATTGAGATTTATACTCCCCAACACAGTATCCCTGAGATCTCTGTATTCCCTTAATTTGGCGCTATCCTCACCCCCCTCTACTGAACGGCCGCCCACTTCAACAGAACCAGAGATATCTGAGTTACGAGAGTTATCTGCAAATACCCTGTTTGAGAACAGGAATAGGAGACTCAGCATTATGAGGGGTATAAATTTTGTTCTCATCCTATACGCCTCCTATCGCACAAAGAATTTTCCTGAATTAGACCCTGAAGAAGGGTTTACCGGTGCGTAACTGCCGTGAATAGCACTGTGGCAATTGACACAAGACCTTGCAAGGAACCTGTTGCTCGGGGAACTTCCTGTAAACCCTGCCCTTGTATCATAAATAGTCCCCGGGTGCCTTGACCAGTCATGGCAATCCTCGCAGATATTGGGAATCTTTTCCTTCATCATTTTTGCAGTCTTACTTCCGTGAGGACTGTGACATATCAGGCAGTTTTCCTCGACCGGGGGATGCTCCCATACAAAAGGACCTCTTTTATCGGCATGACATTTATAACAGAGCTGGTTTACATTCTCAGCTACAATCATTCCATGGGAAAGTGTCCCATGGGGGTTATGGCAGTCAGCACATTTGACCTTGCCTTCTTTAATGGGATGATGGGATTGTTTGTTTGTTTCACTTTTAATATCCCTGTGACAGTTGAAGCATTGTTCAACCTGTTTTACTCTTTCTCCATTATGGATGCTGTGGCATGATGTACATGCAACATCATTTTTCTTATGCTGCCCCATATCCCAGAATGCAAGTTTTTTCGATATAGTATGACAGTTGAGGCAGACGGCAGATTTATCCTCTGCTGACTCTTTTTTACCAAAGTTTCTGATTTCACCTATTTTTTCATCTGCAACTTTTTCTACATGGTCAGCGCCAGGACCATGACAGGTTTCACAGCCCTTTTCATTGGCAGGGTTATGGGGGACTACCTTTTTCCCATGAATAGATTTTGAGTAACTTTCATAAGAAGTTTCATGACATCTCTTGCAGATGTCTATACCTGTATACTCCTCATCACCATAGGCATCTCTATGAGGAATTTCAAAGAAAAAAACAGGAATAAATACTAAGAAAAACAATAGATTTTTCATTTCTGCCCCCTTCATTTCATTTAAAAAAATATAAGTTATTAGATAGTATAAGTCAAGGACATTTGCAATTTTTTAAAGTTGACATTTATCTATCTGGGGTATAGATTATTTTTCATTAGTAAGAGAATAAGTAAATTGAACTAAATTACCTGATAATTGATTACATGGTGAATTTCACCTGATAATAGTGAAACAGTCAACTTATCAAGTCAAATTTACCTGATAATCAATGGTTAGGCGTTTACACCACCACTGACCAGAACACTATTAAAAAAGTTGGTGTGAAATAGGAAATGAGGCGTAGTTATGGACAGTATAATTTCTGCTTTGCCTTATTTCAGTTGGTATTTATTGGCTATAGGATTTTTCTGGACTCTCTTCAGCCGAGCTGAAGAGGTTGTTAATCCAAATATAAAATCTCAAATTTCAAGGTCGCTTCAAAATCTTGATCCAGCCAAACAAATCGCAAGTTGGCCGGAACAGCTTGTGGAAATCTTCGACAGTATTTTCGGGAAAAGACACTTATCTTGGCAATGCTTCAGGTACTCTTGCCTTGCGTCTTTGGTATCTGTCTTAATAGTTACTCTACTTTGGTGGACACTACGTCCTCTTCAATTCAAGGTGTTTTGGGAAAGTGGTGCGCTGCCCGATGCCCTTTTATCGGTCTACCTTGTAGCCGTCGCCATTAATCTTATACCTGATTACCTATCTCTCATAGAAACGCGATGGCTCATCAAAATGATAGGTAAAGCACCCCGTACTCCTCGGATTATCGCGTTTTTGGGAATGGACATCATTTTAAATGCGCTTATATCCCTTACCTTTATTGCCTTTTCTCTGGTTGTGGTTTACATAGTTAAAATAATCTTTCCAACCTTTTCTAAGCTCCCAGATTATGGCCCTACCTCCATAAGGAGTCTTATGTTCCGGGTTGTGGAGCATAACTTCACGCTTCAAGATTACTGGTTGTGGCTAACGCATTTTCTCCGAAATAGCATTCCTCTCACAACTGATATAGTTGGTGAACCATCCCCTGGTATCTGGTTTTATTCAACTTTCTTTACCTCTGTTTGGGCTTGGCTCTATGCTCTTGCCAGCTTTTTTGTCAAGCTTGGAGAACAGCTTAATATTGGTTTGAAATGGTTCAGAGGAGTTTTTGATATCGAAAATAAACCTCTTCGTTCTTTGGGTATGATTGCCATCCTACTGATCACTTTACTTTATTTAGTTTGTTTAATCTTACTGTTTCTGACATAGCGACAGAAAAAGGGGACAGATTTATTTTGGTAGGGAGAAAATAAACAGTATGCCTGCAATGGCAGATAACAAGGCGTTCCACCTGACCGCTATTCCGCTGCGCTTCATAACAGCAGGTGAGCTTTATCGTTCGACAGATATAAAAAATTATTGAAAAAGGGGACAGATTTATTTTAGGAACAATAGGGTCAAGTCTTGATAAATAAGTTTTACTATCCTATATTACCCGTTAACCGCACTACACTATGCCCAGATCATTAAGGATAAAATACTCTAAAGTAGTATATCATATAACCTCAAGAGGGGCAGATGAAAAGAGATAATACCATGCAAATATAAAGTAAAATATGGCTATACACTAAAAGAGATTGCAGATTATTTAGCTATCCATTAATACTACTGCAAGTAAGATAATTAAAGAGGTTTGAAGTGAGGAACTGATATTTCAAGACTTGACCCATTTTCTTCTCTTGGTTATTGGTGAAAAGAAACAGTTGCTGTGGTATAATTTGAACAATTAAAAATTACGACAGAATTTATATAGTTAATAAAGCTATTAAAGGGTGATACCTTAAACCAAAATAAGAAAGAGAGGGGGTAGTTTATGACATCTAAGACAATAAAGATAGAAATCTCTTTTCAAAAGCTCCTCAACATAATTGATCAGCTTACGCCTGATGAAAGGGTACTCCTTAAAAAGAAACTAATGAGAGATAAAGTAAAGAAACACAGCATTTTGGAGCTTGAAGGGCTTGGTGCTGACTTGTGGAAAAGAATTGATGTTGAAAAGTATATTCGTAAGGAGAGAAAATCTTGGGATTAATAGAAGAGCTTCTTGGAAACAGGGTTTGTATAGATTCTTCTCCTATTATATATTTCATTGAAAAAGATCCCAAATTTCATGGTGTGCTTCATCCAATTTTTACTGAGATTAATGCAGGCAACGTAGATGCCATAACATCAACTATCGCTTTATTAGAAGTACTTGTTCTCCCTTTTAAGACTGATAATAAATTTCTGACAGAAAAATATCGTGAAATATTGCTGAATTCTAAAGGGTTTTCAGTTTACGAAGTAACTAATGAGATTTCAGAACTTGCTGCAAGATTAAGAGCAAAATATGGCATAAGAACACCTGATGCAATCCTTGTAGCCACAAGTATTCACTACGGTGCAAGAGCATTTTTAACAAATGACTCTACTTTGAAAAATGTGATAGAAATAAAGGTTTTAGTTTTAGACGATTTCTCCAAATGATTAGGATAAAGATATGCGGGATAACAAATTTAGAGAATGCCCTTTATGCAACTGATTGTGGGGCTGATGCACTTGGGTTTATATTTTACCCAAAGAGTCCTCGCTTTGTAGAAATAACAAAAGCAAAAGAGATAATATCAAGACTTCCCCCTTTCATTACAACTGTTGGGGTTTTTGTAAATCAGACTATAGAGAATATTGTTAATACCGTTCACAAGTGTAATATTAATATAGTCCAGTTGTCCGGAGATGAAACACCTGATTATTGTAGTAAACTCCCCCTTTATCTCCCTTTAATAAAGGGGGACTAATGGGGATTAAGGATTTTTTTTCATCTCGGTTTACTCTATCCACCAAGCCGTTCCCCACCGCCCGTAATCACAATGCCTTGGGATAGGGAACACAACTACCATTTAGACTATATACCAGACATTGAGGTTTATTGCAGGGATATTTAGAAAATATCAAAATCCTGAGATAGGAATAGCTCTACCCTAAACCTACTGATTTTTATCCTTGTACTTCACAAAAGTGCAGGATTTACCTCATCATCCCTGTCTGCCGTAGCACAGGCAGGTATGGTCATATCTCATTCTCACACCTTTCAATCCCCGTTTTAAGACATAACGGGACAAGCTTACTGCCTTAGCCTTTTAACTTTCAAAGACTCTGAAAATTTTTCAAAAATTTTAAAAATAACAAATGACAGGATTTTTATTGACAGCCAAAAAGTTAGGAAGGTATAATTTTGTCATGACTAAGGAACCTCTGAGATATCTTCAAAATGCAAAGGAGTTATTGAGCAAGTCTCCTATAGAGGATAATTATTATCTTGATGTTAAATATGTTCAGGAGGCTTGCTCTACAGCCTATCTTGCAATATTAAAGGCAATTGATGGATACCTCCTGAAAAGAGGATTAGAGGTAAAAAAACTCCCTAAATCTGTTGATGGCTATAGGGAGGCGTTACGGAAATACGGAACAATTCGTAACGGGAATCTCTTAAGGAATTTTGATAATCTGTATCACGAATTACATATCGCTGGATACTATAGAGGTGATTTAAAATCTGTAGGGGTAATAAAAGAATTGTTGAAAAATGCTAAGTGTTTCATAGGAAAGATAGAATAATACGGTTTTAATTCTTCCAAGTATCTGCACCACACTGTGAAAGCCAATTTTATATTTATTTATTGAAAATGTAATAGAATATCAGGATTTCTTGCTATGTACTTTATTGTGGCATTTTTTGCACATCAAGACACAATTTGATAATGAATAGGGTTTGTTCGAATTTTTTTCTCCTCATCTGCATGTTCTGTTAGATAATATAACCCGTTACGAACAAGAGACTGGATTAGCCCTATTTTGCTCAATCAATATTTCTCCTTCCTTTTTCTATTATAGTTCACTCTCCTGCCGTTGCGGGAAAATTTTTAATGGTCGCTGTCCTCCCAATCATCGTCTCCTGAAAGTTGTATTAGCCATTACTCTGGTTTTGGAATATATAGAGTTGTCACAGTTTTTATGTCTTCTTCTTAAGAAATTCAAGAAAGGTCTCACAGAGCGGACTCTTCACCCTCTGTTTATGGGTGATTATATAAAAAGACCTGTGTATTGAGAGATACTCGGTTTTCACCTCTTTTAATACATTGGCTACGAGCTCATCCTGAACTGCCCTCTTAGATAGAACTGACAAACCTAACCCTGATTTTACAGCCTGCTTTACTGCCTCTGTAGAACCTAATTCTGCAACTATGTTGAGATCGGTAATATCAATGCCATGTTCTGCAAAGGTCTTTTCCAAGACTAACCGTGAACCAGAGCCCTTTTCTCTGACGATCAGGGGAACCTCTTTAAGCCCCTTTTTTGAGATTCTTCCCCCATTGTAAGATTGTGGTGCAACAAGGATAAGGAAATCCTTTAAAAATTCACTATTTTCAATGGTACTATCATCTATTCTGGCTCCCACTACACCAATCTCGATTTTGCCTTCCAATACCATTTTAGCTATCTCTGTTGTATCTCCTATCTTGAGGGTTACAGATATATCAGGAAAAGTTCTTTTGAACTCTCCTAAAAGTGACGGCAGAATATATACACCAGGTATGTTGCTTCCACCGATATCAAGGCTACCTGCTGTCTTTCCGAGAAATTGATTGAGGGCCTCCTTTGCCTCCTTTTTTAACCTTACTATCTCCTTGGCATAACTATAAAGGATGCTGCCTGCCTTTGTCGGAATAACCTCTCTTCCCAGCCTGTCCAAAAGCCTCGTATCTAATGTGCTTTCAAGGGTTTTTATGTGGCTGCTTATGGTTGGCTGGGTCAGATACAGGGCATCTGCAGCCTTAGAAAAACTTTTAAGTTCAACTATCTTGCAAAATATCTCTAAGTGTCTTAAATCCATACTACCTACCAATATTAATATGAGACAACTAAATATATTTTATTATAGTATATGGAGTTGAGAAAAAGCCAATCAGATGGGAATAATAGAGAAATAAATAGCAGATGGATGGAATCGGTTTTTGTTATTTGCTCAGTGAAAAGGGATAAGTAATATTGCTAAAATGCATCTCCCTAACAAAGACCGACTCAAAGTTAGTGAGTTAAGAGAGGTCTAAAGTTTTGTCCAATTATTTATAGAAGCAGTCGTAAACCGGCTTTAAGTCCGCAGAGAATGCGCTGCAGCTACAATATTCTTAAGTTTCCTGAATGCAATATCTGAACTGTTCACAGGACGGTTGGAGAAACTGCTAAATCCGCAGTCAGGATTTAGCCAGACCTTGTCGGGAGGATAGATACGGAGGGCCCGTTCGATGGATTGTTTAATCTCTTCCACTGATTCTATGTTCTCGGTGCGGGGATTCACAACGCCGAGTCCCAGCTCCTTACCTTCGAAATGCAGGATGTCTCCTGCCCGTTCGGTAGCATATTCCAGAACCAATTGCTGCACCTTCATCCTTTCCAGGTACTTGAGAAGGGGGTGATAGCTGCCTCGCAGGAGGGTTGCCTCGTCTTGACTCCAGTTGCCCCGGCAGATGTGCATCCCAAGGCGTGAACGGTGAAATCCATCAACAACCCGGTTGATAAGGGACACGGCGAACTCTAACTCCTCTGCCGGGTCCTTGCGAGCAGCCAGAGCAGCGCACATAAAAGTTCGCGTTTGCCCCTGCGTAAAAACCAGTTCAGTGAGCACAGGCTCATCAAACTGTATGAAATCAGCGCCCTGTTCCATCAGCTCGTAAATTTCTTCCCGCAGCGTCACAATCACATCTTCCCCAAGGTCCTCCTTGGTGCGGTAAACTTTTGAAGATACCGAGGGTAAATACATGGAACGGGTCATCAGATATGGACCCGGAAGTGTGACTTTCACAGGTTTGTGGGTGTGCTGCCGCACGAACTTGAGTTCCTGGACTGCCAGAGGTCTGGCCCTCTTAACTTTGCCAATACAGGTGGCATTACTGATAGAGTAGGAAGGCACATCAAGAGTCCTGAGAATTCGTTCAAAGCTAACTTTGTCCTCTACAAGATCCAGCATCTCTGCCAGAGTCATCAGCTTGATGCCCTCCATCTTCGTAGCCACAAAGGAATAGAAGTTATCTCGCCGCTGTTCGCCATCGGTAACCATGTCTACTCCTGCCTCATCCTGCAGCCGTAGCACTTTTAGGACGGCGTCATCAGCCAGCTTGTTGAACTCCTCTTCGCCCATTTCTCCTTTTTGCCTCAACCTCTGCGCCCGTAGGAGCTCAGGAGGCCTGGGCCAACTGCCGACAGTGGTTACTGGAAATAATGGTAATAAGCTCAAATCTCTCCCCCTTTGAAGAAGTGGAAGGTTTTAACCGCATCCCCTAAAGGACCGAAACCACTTGTGCGGCCTGGCAACCACTGCTTCAACCCCTCCATGTCCATCATCTCTCGATGTTTTGGGTTGTCATAGCTCATGGAGAACAGCACCTCCAGCCATCTTTTTTCAAGGTCGGCTGGGAAATCCTGGCGCACAGTGAAGACACAGTGGTCAAACTTATCTGTGGTGGCGAGGATCTTATACTCGTTGGGATTGATGGTCCCGTCCTGAGTCCATCTTTGCCAGTTGAGGTCAATCATAGCGCAGGCAACTACTTCTCCACGGCTCAGACTGTAAAAAGCCTCAAGTTCACCTCCGGTGTGGTCGCCATGTTTGCCAACGAGAATATCAAAGCGTTTCACATGGACATCCTTGCCGGGTATCAGTCCATGATTCTGAAGATAGCTCAGAGGGATCAGCGTAGCCTGGGGAGAATCACTTGCTCCGACAGCCACAGATTTACCTCGCAAATCAGAGACCTTTTTAAATCCACTGTCTGCCTTGACCACCAAATAAGATTCACGGTCACGGTCTGTATCACGCATGGCGATGGCGCGACAGCGGCCTCCGGAGCGCATCTGAGAGTCGAGCCAGGACAAGGGAGAGTTCCATGCTATATCAATATTTCTCTTAAGGAGGGCATCAACCATCAAATCGTAGTTGCTGTAAAAGACCATATCTATTGGGAAACCGTTTTCATTAAAGAAGTCTGAAATAATTCCCCATATGACTGCCACCTTCGGGTCATAGAGAACAGTTCCTACTATCACCGGCTTTGTCATGAGAACAACTCCATTCCGCACAGCGCCCGTCCGATAAGCTCATGAATCATATCTGAGCTTGGTCCCATGACCTGCGCCGCACGGGCATCACGGAAGTTTCTTTCCACTCCCAGATTGCCGCTGAGGTTCCTGCTGAAACCTCGCCCGCCACTGGCAAGGAGGGCAATATCGGTAACCCGAATTGCGGTCTCAGCCGCGGCAGCCTTGGATTCGAGCACCATCAACACAGTTGTTGGCCCGGGGTTTTCCACGGTATCTAATGCTGCAGCCAGATGTGCCCGAGCTCTATCAGTCTCTATACGAATTTGTGCCAATCGTGCCCTCTCAAGCGGAATATCGGCAAGTCTCTGGTTGAGGTGCTGAAACTTTCCGTTTGTTATATGAAAATGTGTGGCTTTCACAGCCGCCTCTGCTATGCCAATAGAGATAGCCGCGTTACCAAGGGCAAAGACGGGAAGAACTACATAGAGCATCATGTCCAGCCCCTTGCCCGGCTCACACAGCGCCCTGTCTTCCCCGATAGTCACATCTCTAAATGTCAATGGGGCACTGTCGTTGCCCCGCATGCCAAGCCCATCCCAGTTGCCTGGTACACTAATTCCCTGGTCTTTCTTCAGTACCATGTAGAGCATGTTATCGACTGGTGTCTTTGCCTCCGACCATCTGGTTGTGACCACATAGCTATCAGCATCATTAGCGGTAGTTATCATTGACTTGGAGGCGTTGAGAATGATCTTGCCATTCCTTCTCTGTTCCTGGCTTATGGGTACCCAGAAGTGGCCACGGGATCCAAATTCGCTCCAGGCAAGTGTTGTAAGATGCTTACCTTTAGCGGCAGCGCGAAGGACATCCACAGGTTTATTTACCGCAGCGTTGTAGGCGGTCGTACCGCACAGATGCATCTTGTAGCACATGGCAGTAGAGGCGCATTTTTGTGCTATCTCATCCAGCACGGCGCACATAACTCGCATACCCTGCCCCATGCCTCCGAATTCCGAGGCAATATTGAGACCCCAGAAACCCTCCTGAGCAAGGGCTTTCATGGATTCCATGGGATAGGTTCCATCCTTGTCCACCTGGGCTGCCCTCGGTCCAATGAACTTTTCTGAGATTTCCTTAGCCCTATCTACAATCTTTTGCTGCTCTGAGCTCAAACGATACATGGGTATTCTCCTTCAAATTTAGATTTCTATCAGGCAGTCACCTTCAACACGAAATCCAGTTTTACTGTTGGCTTTAGTGTTTGCACTAAGGGGGATTTTTGAAGCATCTCTCCCCATATCTCCCTGATGTCCTCCTCTTTGGCGGTGGAACTGACATAGACAGTCATATTCACATGCTCAAGACCGGGATTTCCAGTCTCGCCCACTACGCCCAGATAGGTAAGGGGGTTGTTAAGCTCACCTGACACTACAGCTTCGATGCAATACAGTTTAAGCCTCCGCCTGCGAGAAACTGCCTGCAGCCCCCCTACTACATCGGCTGAGAGGGCACCCAGGGCGTACTCTAAGGCAGTAATATGTTGATACTCAGGATCAAACTGCAGAGGAACTCCAACCCTGAATTGGTGCTTCCGTACGTAGACCGTAGCGGGTTCTTTTTCTTCAGCTACAATACGCAAATTCCAGCTTACCTTATCCATAATGATAGTCCATCCATTATTGCCTTATAAGGGTCAATCTTATTTTGTATTGCCTCATCTGCTGCCCTCCTGGCAGCAGTAACATCCATTTCTATAACTGCCTGTGCAAGACTGTATAAAATATTCTGTTCTATAAACAACCCCTGATGATACTTATGATTTTACCTCTGTTACACCCTGTCTGTTGCATCGGGTAACATCAAAAAGTACACCTTCTAATTCCCCCTCCCTGAGTCCAACTCTTTTAAGTATCTGCATCATCCCGCACCAATTTGTAAAACCAGATTGAAAAAGATTAATACCGATAAAGGCTGTGAATAGAAGCCAGTATCTTGAATGTATAATTGAGAGAAAAATGCTCATTAAAATAAAGATACCAGCTATTGTCCTCAACCCACGATTAATGGTCCACATATTAATATCCCCCTTTCTTTACTGCAAATTAAAAGATTAAATAAAATTATAAATAGATGTTGTCTATCAGTCAAATTGATAATTTCAATATATATTGATGTACGATATTTGCTTTTTCTATACCTTGGCCACATAAAAAAGGGCAAGAGTAGCATATATTTACAAATACTTTTTAGAAAAATGCGTTGTTAATGTAAACCCCGTTAGAAAGTCTTCACCTTTCTAACGGAAATGCTCACACGGGGCATTAAACCACCTGGTCGCTATAAAAGGAATTTTATTTTATCCCCTCCCTTACGGGCGGGGCTTTCTAACGGGGTAAAGTGACAAAGTGACCCATGCGAGAAATTAGAGTATAATAAGATATATGCAAAAGATTAGATTAACTTCATTAAGCCATGGTAGTGGGTGCGGATGTAAGATAGGGAGAAAGGACCTGTCTTTTATTATTGATAATCTCCCCGAAGTTACAGACCCTGATATCATAGTAGGCACTTCTACTGCGGATGATGCTGCGGTATACAGAATAGACGATAAAAGAGCACTGGTACAAACTGTTGATTTTTTTACTCCTGTCGTTGACGACCCTTATGACTTCGGACAAATAGCCGCTGCCAATGCCATAAGTGATATATATGCTATGGGGGGGAGACCCCTCTTTGCACTGAGCATATTAGCATTTCCCATAAACACTCTCCCACAATCAATCCTGAAGGAAATTTTAAAAGGGGGAATTAATAAGGCACGGGAAGCTGGCATCGAGATAATAGGCGGTCACAGTATAGATGATATGGAGCCTAAATATGGCTTGTGTGTCACGGGAATAGTGGATCAGGATAAAGTAGTCCGCAATGACAGGGCTCAGCCAGGTGATGTTCTTATACTTACAAAACCAATAGGTACGGGAATCGTATCAAAGGCAATCAAATCAGGTATTGCCTCTGAGGCAGATGTGAAAGAGGCTGTAAGGATTATGTCCTTTCTGAATAAAGGGGCCTCTGAGGCTATGGTATATGCAGGCATTAAAGCGGCTACAGATGTTACAGGCTTCGGCCTCCTTGGACATCTTTACGGAATGTTAAAGGCAAGCAAAGTTGGAGCCAGAATAAGGGCATCTTCTGTCCCAACTATTCAGGGTGTATGGAATTATGCTGAAAAGGGGTGCATTCCTGAAGGGACGAAGAATAATCTGAAGTGGGTAAAAGAAAAGGCGATCTGGGACAGTTCCACTTCTCCTGAGACAAAATATATTTTAACCGATGCACAGACCTCTGGCGGACTTTTAATCTCCTGTCCTGTGGATAGGAAGGAGAGATTCCTGAACCTTCTTGATAAGAATGACTGTATCAGTATTGCAGAGATAGGAGAGATAGTTGATGACCAGGAAAACAGGATTTGGATTGTTTGAAATTAAAGAAAATAGCAAAGAGATATCCCCATCTTAGAAAATCATACACAGAATTGCTAGAAAAACTTTCCAATAACCCCTTTGATCCATCCATGCATACCCATCCGCTTAAGGGTAAGCTAAAAGGCAAATATGCCGGCGGATCACTTCAGAGGACAGGTCTATGAGATTCTTGGTGAGATAGGTTCTTTCAAAAAACCTTTCGGATTCCTGATAATCATAAGTGTCTTGCTGTCTTTTATCAGGTCAAAATGGACTGTAAATTCAGAGGCATCGAGGGTGTGCTGATGGCATGTTGTCGGTCTGCACATGTAATGCCGCCAGAGGTAAGATTTGAATGTACAGTGGGTCTGGCCCGTCAGGTATGGCATATCTACCCGACAAAATTGCCCGATGTATGCACATATTTGAAAATTCCTTTGAAGCATCACGATGTAGCATCTGATGCAAAGGCATGTGCGAGAATCGTAATCGCAGCAAGGCACAAAATGATATAGTGAAAACCTACCGCTACTTTAAAGTTTGGTATGTTTAACAGTTCTGTGATAGTAACCAACTTTTTTACAAAAGACCAAAAAATTCTGAATGAAAAGCCTTTGACCTCAGGAGACATATACCAGAAAAAATAATATCAGGTGCAAGTATTAAACCCAGATTATGCATTAGCCACAAATAAGCACAAATAAATCAAATAATAATCAAAAATTTCTTTACA
>JACQQJ010000123.1 GCA_016207035.1 Nitrospinota bacterium
GGGTAGTGTATATGCTACGACTGCAAAAAGTAGAATTGCAGAAATAGAAACAGTAAGAAGATAAGATTTTTGTATTCGTATTTTTTAGATCAGTGATGACATTTAATAGAAAAGATAATCAAAATAGTTTTAATGTGTTAGGGGCATATTTGAAAGAGATAAGTTGTATCAAGCCACTCAGCAGGAAGGAAGAAAAGATTCTTGCAGAGAGGCGGGATCAGTGGTCGTTAAATGAGCTGGTAATAAGAAATCTGAAATATGTGGTCAGTGTGGCGAATAAATATAAAGGGTGTGGACTCTCCCTTCATGATTTAATAAGTGAGGGAAATTTGGGTTTGATACAGGCAGCGAAAAGATTTGACCCCCTGAGAGGTGTAAAATTTATAACCTATGCTGTATGGTGGATACGACACGCTATAATGCATGCATTGGCTGAACAATCTGGGAGTGTCAGGCTCCCTATTAAACAGGCGGGATTATTGTATAAAATTGGTCTAAAATATAAGGACCTTTTCCAGCTTTATGAAAGAGAGCCCACCGTAGAGGAGATTGCAAGAGAATTAGGTATTCATTCAAAGGAAGTGGAGTCAATAATGAGGGTGTACAGGTCTCATCTGTCCCTTGATGCCCATTTAAGTGAAGATGATGATACAAGTTATATAGATATGCTTGAGGACACAACCGGGCCTTCATTAGAGGAAGAACTCATGCAGTCATCGTTAAAAAAAGAGATAGATGACCTTATCAATAAATTGTCTCCACGCGAAAAAAAGATATTAAAAATGAGGTTCGGGTTTCAGGGAGAGCCGATGACTTTAAAAGAGATTGGGAAAAAAATAGGATTGTCAAGAGAGAGGATACGGCAGATAGAAAAGAGGGCAAAGTTTAAATTATTATCAAAGGCAGAAACAAAGGCATTAAGAGATTATCTTAATTGAAAAAGGGTCGGGCGTTAAGAGAGAAAGGAGTTAAAGGATTAAACCAATGTATCCCATTACCCGCAGAATGCTATACCCTGTTCAGGGCGGGGTAATTGGGTTTACCTTTAAAACTTATGTATGAATAGATTGAAATTTTTATTACCCTGTTTATTTGTTTTTGTATTGATTTCCTATGGAAGATGCCATGCTGATTTATACATGTATATGGATAAAGCTGGTAATATCTTTTTTACCGATGCACCAACACACAGCGGATTTGTCAAGATAAAAGAGACCCCCAAAACAGCCGAGAGGAAAAAGGGGGCAGGTAAAGCAGACAAAAGAAAGTCAGTGAGACAGCCTTCCAACAATAATAATGTAGATAAAGAAATTTTGTATAAAAATGTCAGTCATACAGCTAAGAGGCATAATATTGATCCTTACCTCATCTGGGCCATTATAAAAATGGAATCTAATTTCAATTCTGAGGCAATATCTCCAAAAGGTGCTGTAGGTTTAATGCAGCTTATGCCCACCACAGCAAAGGCCTTTGATGTCTCTGACCCTTTTAACCCGCATCAGAATATTGAGGGGGGAATAAAATATATGAGGTATTTGCTTAGGATATTTAATGGTGATATGAAATTGTCATTGGCGGCTTATAATGCTGGTGAGAAGACAGTTTTAAATTATAAAAATATACCCCCTTTTCCAGAGACTGAAATGTATGTAAACAATGTGGTATCATTTTACAGGTATTTAAAACAATTGAAGGAACAATAACCGAAGCGATGTTTTTCAGTCTTCAATCATCAACCCTACATGACATACCAGGTAAAACTTCCAATATTTGAAGGTCCGCTCGACCTTCTCCTCCATCTTATAAAGGAACATGAGATAAATATATATGACATCCCTATTGCCTTTATAACCCAGCAGTATCTTGAGTATGTTGAATTGCTGAAGACCTTTAACCTCGAGATTGCAGGGGAATTTTTAATTATGGCAGCAACACTCATACACATAAAATCGAGAACCCTCTTACCAAAGTCTGAGATTACCCCGGAAACAGAGGAAGAGGGAGAAGATCCAAGGGAGGAACTTGTAAGAAAGCTGATAGAGTATAAACAATATAAGGAGGCAGCATATCTTCTCAGAGATAGGGAGATGTATCAGAGAAATATATTTACAAGGGGTACAGAGGAAAGTATCCGCGAGGGGGAAGACCTTCTGACAGATGTTACCATATTTGATCTCTTGAGCGCCTTTAAAAAGGTTATGAAGGATATTGTCAGTGAGGATACCTTTGAGATTTCCGTAGATGAGGTATCAGTTACTGAAAAAATAAATTCTATCATGGAGATTTTAAGTGTAATGCCTCAAATAACATTTGATTCCCTCTTTTCTGATATAACAATGAAAATTGAGCTTACCGCTACTTTTCTTGCCCTTTTAGAACTCATGAGGCTTAAACTGGTTAGAATTCAACAGACAAAGAGGTTTGGAACAATAAGGATAGTTAAAGCTGTGGAGGAAACAAAAAGTGAATCTGAATACAGTAAAGTCAGTCATTGAAAATATACTTTTTATTGCTGACAGGCCACTCACTTTAGAAAAGATCTGTGAGTTATTTAACGGAGAGATGGATAAGTCATCTATAAAAGTGATACTCGATGAGCTAAAGAACGATTACAAAAGCAGGGGGATTCAGCTCATAGAGATAGCTGAGGGATATCAATTAAGCACAAGGGCAGAATATTCTGAATGGATAAAAAGGTTTTATAACATTGATAGGGGGTCAAGGCTTTCACAGGCATCGCTGGAGACACTGTCCATTATTGCTTACAGACAGCCTATAACGAGGGCAGGGATAGAAGAGATACGGGGAGTGGATTCAGGGGGTGTTATAAAGACACTCTTAGAAAAAAATCTTGTACGGAATATGGGGAGGAAAAAGGTTATTGGCAGGCCAATGATGTATGGGACAACAAGGAAATTTTTAGAATATTTTGGACTCAGGAATCTTACAGACCTTCCAACCATAGATGAGCTAAAAGAGGATAAAAGCATAAGAAAAGAAGAAATACAGGGTGATTTAAGGCTTCATAAAGCAGTCTCTCCTGAGGAGGGGATGCCTGAAGATAGAGGTGTTTCTTCAATATCAGATAGGGTAAAGGGTATTGAAAATTATAATGAGCAGCTGAATAAAAGCCTTAACCATGAAGTAGATCCTCCACTGAATCTGGTTCAGGATATTTCAAGGGAAGATTCAGGGGAAACTGAACCCGATAAAGGAGAAAAAAATTAGTAGCATCCCAAAACTTTTATATAAGAAACCAGGAAAACAGGATGGGAGAAGAATTAACAGAAAAAAATGAGGGGGTAGGGGTATAGCAGAAAAAAAGGTGGGTAAGGAAAGAGGGTCTTTTGTAAGACTTCAAAAAATTATATCTCAGGCTGGTATTGCATCCCGCAGGGAGGCGGAAAGTCTTATACTCGATGGCAGGGTATCAGTCAATGGTGTTATAGTTAGAGAGCTTGGATCTAAGGCAAATCCTATAACAGACGACATAAGGGTTAATGGAAAAAGGGTAAAGGGATTTGACAAAAAGATCTATATATTATTAAACAAACCTAAGGGTTGTGTTACTACTGTTAAGGATGATAGGGGCAGACCTACTGTTATAGACCTCCTGAAAGATATAAAGACAAGGGTCTATCCTGTAGGTAGGCTTGATTTTAACACTGAAGGGATTCTCCTGTTAACAAATGATGGAGATTTTGCTTACCACATTGCCCACCCCCGACATGAAATTTCAAAGACATACGCTGTAAAGGTTAAAGGTATACCATCAGAAAAAGAATTAAAAAAACTATCCAGTGGTGTTGTCCTCCCCATAACTACCTTTAGTACAAAGAGAAGCAAGGGGATGTCTGCTCCAGTTAAAAAGACTTCTCCGGCTGAGATATATGTTGATAGAATAACAGGGACAAATTCCTGGCTCTCTATTGCCTTATATGAGGGAAGAAAGAGGCAGATTAAAAGGATGTGTGAATTTGTGGGGCATCCAGTTATAAAATTAAAGAGGATAAAATATGGTTTTTTGGATCTAAGGGGTTTGAAGATAGGTGAGTATAGAAGTTTAAGTAATAATGAAGTTAATAGATTAATGGAGATTGCTAAGAAAAGAAATGCACAGGATAAGAGACAGGAATCAGAGTTTAAAAGTCAGTAGCAGGGGGTTAGAATATTTTTGTTTTCTATTCTGCGTACTATTTACTTTTTACTATCTCTTTGCTACGGTAACTATAACTGAAGCTGTAAAACCTCGTCTTTATCAAATTACCGTAGAAGGGGTTGCCACGATAACTACAGGAAACTACATTTTGGCAAGAGAGATTGCTATTAAAAATGCCATAAGGACTGCTGTTGAAAATTCAGTAAAAGATTTTGTTAAAGATTTAGAGGGACAGGAGGTATATAAAGAAAGCTTAGAAGAGGGTATCTATAAAAATGGTGAGGATTTTATACAGAGTTATAAAATACTTGGCGAAATGAAAGAAAAAGATACCTATACGGTAGTTCTTTCCATAAATATTTTTGAGGACAGCATAAAAAAGAGATTACTCTCTTTAGGTATAACTTCAGCAGGTCATAGTAATCTCAGGATATTGATTATCATTGAAGAAAGGATTGGTATCTCACTTATGGGAGATGACTTTTTGTCACTTTATTCTATAGCAGAGGATACGCTATCTAAAAAGTTATCAGAGGTTGGTTTTGAAGTTGTAAACAGGAATACAGTAAGAAATAAAATTGATGTAAAGGAAATTAGAAAGGCAATATCAGGAGATGAACATATTGCATCCGTATTGGGAAAACATTTTAATACAAATGCAGTGATATTTGGAAATGCGAATGTGACAGTTGAGGCAGGGAAGGTACAGGCAGAGATAAATACAAAGGTATTTTCAGTAGGAAAAGAGACATTAATAATAGAGAGAAATGAGGTAACAACCATACTTACTACAGATAAGATACTTGGCACCGCCCAGTCGCTGAGAGATACGGCAGATAAAATAACAACTGTCCTCATAGATTTTCTTAAAAAAAATATAGCTGAACAAAAACCTGATTAGCCACAGAGAACACAGAGGTTATAGAGAAGGGCAAAATTAATTATTAATTAGGAATACAGGAATATTATTTTTTCTGAATCTGTTTGGAATAGGTTTCATGGCTTTCTTATAAAAAGTAATTTAATATTTCCTCTGTGTTCTCTGTGAACTCTGTGGCTAAATTTTTATAATTTTCTTTACATTGAGAAAAGGAACAATTTTTTCTTGACAATTGAGATTATATCCGCAAAATATATGTAGGTTTGGATAAACAGAAAATCAAAAGAGAAAGGAGTGCTAAAATAAAAAGATTAAAATCGTAGCTTCAAGATAAAACATTTATTAACCAGAGTCTTGATTGAGGATTTACCTCAATCTTGCACAGATGGATGTGAGGAAGAGGGGTGAAAATCCCCCACTGCCCCGCAGCCGTAATGGGAACGAAAGCCAGTAAACCACTGCCCCGCACATAAATTATGTGAGGGGTGGGAAGGTAGGTGATTAGGTTGCCCTGAGCCGGAAGACTTAATTCCATCTGATTTTTCCTCGAGGGAGGTTATGATATTAAAATCCATTTTTTCTTCTTTTCTTGTCTTGACCCTTCTTTCAAATCTCACCTTTGCACAGGGAACATCAACACGAAAGACTCACGATGTAGTTGAGACCTTACCTGAGATAGTTATAACCATCTCAGCCCAAAATATTGAAAGGCAGGGGTTAAAGGGATTGAACTTTATCTTATATAGTAACGGTAATAAATAAAATTACAATAAAGTACCCCTTAGTAAAGGGGGCTATAAGGGGGTTGTGATATATATCAAGTTGTTTATTGCCGTTAGTATAGCAAGAGTTATAGAATAGGTGGAGTATTAATAGTATGGAAAGAACAAAGGGGTTTCTCGTCGTTGCCCACGGCAGCAGAAGGGGAGAGGCAAATCAGCAGGTCTTTACTCTGGTCAGGAGATTAAGAAACTATTTTCAGACAGACATGTTTGAGGCAGCCTTTATGGAGTTGGCATCACCTTCAATAAAAGAGGGTATCAAGACATTGGTAGAAAAAGGAATAGATGAGCTGATTGTCTCCCCCTTTTTCCTCTTTCAAGGGATGCACTTCTCTGAAGATGTCCCCAGCCTTATCAGAAAAGCTATAGAAGAGACTGACAAAAAGATAAAGGTAAAGATGTTAAAGCCTCTTGGCATGCATCCTCATATTTTTGACATGGTCTGTGAGATGCTTTATGGAGAGCTGGCAGACCAGTTCAGATTCAAGGAAGTATCCCCTTCAGAGATTGAAGAGAGGAGTATGGAGGTAATTGAAAGATACATAGAGGGACATACTATACCGCCTGATCAAAAACCTGTTATCAAAAGGGTAATTCATGCAACAGGGGATTTAGATTTTCTTGAGAATATGGTATTCCACGAAAATGCTATGTCTGAAGGACTGAAGGCACTTCGTTCAAGAAAGACTATCTATACCGATGTTACAATGGTCCAGGCAGGCATAAATAAGAGATTTGGGCATGATGTGATATGTGTGATAAACAGCCCTGAGGTTAAAAAGGGGGCTGAAATTGAAGGATTAACTAAGGCAGCTTACGGAATTAAGAGGCTTGGACGCAGCCTCGATGGCAGTATCGTTGCCATAGGGAATGCACCTACTGCCCTTATCGCCTTGATAGATTTAATCAGACATGACAATGTAAGGCCAGCCCTGATTGTAGGAGCCCCTGTTGGATTTGTAAATGCAAGGGAATCTAAGGAATATTTAAGGGGAGTGAAAGAGGTTCCCTACATCACTAACCGGGGACAGAAAGGGGGAAGTGCTGTTGCAGTCTCTATTGTGAACGCCATGATTAAGATGGAATTTATGAGAGGGTAAAATCCAAAAAAAAGGGGGTGAGAGATTATGGAAAAGAGAAAGGGTAAGGGTAGTATAAAAAAGAAGGGTGACTCCATGAATGGGAAAACAGGGGCAGTTTCTTATCGCCTAAAATGCGCAAAAACAGCCAATGGGTTGACACATTTTGTGATGTATGGAGATGTTCCAAAGAAACAGATGCCACTGTAATAAATTCTATCACCCCTTACCCACCCCCTCTCAGGGGAGAAAGGTGATGTGAGGGGTAGGTTAAAGGGTTAAAGGATCTTAAATATGGTCGATAAATTTTTAAATAAAGGGCTCTCATTCTCTGATATTGATACTCACCGGAAACTCGCCCTGAATCCTGACAATCTCTTCTGGGGGATATTGCCCAAGAAAGGGGATGCAGAATTTTTGCTGCCAGAAGACGTTCTATCCTTGTATGGCAGGGAAAAGGGGAATCTTGATAAAGAGCTACATGACTTTCGATTCAATTCTGATTTAAACTGTATATACATTGACCCCACTGATAGATGCAATGCCAGTTGTCCTTACTGTTATATTCCGTCAGAGATAAGAAAACAGGGGACACAAATGAGCGGAGAACAGCTGGACACCGTATTGAAAAAGATCGCAAGATACTTCAGGAATTCAGAGCGAAAACCAGTAATTGTATTTCATGCAAGTGAACCCCTGTTGGTAAAGGAGATTATTTTTAAGGCAGTAGATAAATTCAGCAGTCAATTCCTCTTTGGACTTCAGACCAATGCTACCCTGCTTGAGAAACGGGAAGTGGGGTTTCTAAAAAAGCACAGGGTCGGCGTTGGCATATCTCTCGATTCCTTTGATCCTGAAATAAATAACCGCCAGAGGATAAGTGTAAAAGGTGGCAATTTTAATAAGGCAGTGCAGGCGATTGAGTGGTTTAACGGCTATGCAGGTTTAAATGTAATATCGACTGTTACAAGGCTGAATGTCAGGCATCTTCCCGATTTGGTAAAATTTCTTCATGAAAGGAAGGTTGGCTGTGTCCTCCTTAATCCGGTAAGGGTTACACAGAAACCTGCGTTGAAGCTGATACCTGATCAAAAAATATTTGCCAGGTATTTTATAGATGCAGTAAATAATGCAATGGAACTTTCCATGAGATCGGGACGCAGGATAGTCATAGGGAATTTTGCCAATCTGGTCTTAGCCATTATAGCACCGACCGCCAGACGGATGATGTGCGACATCTCGCCCTGCGGAGGCGGCCGAACTTTTCTGACAATTACTGCACAGGGTGATATGATCCCCTGTGGCGAGTTTATCGGTTTAAAAGAATTCTCAGGTGGTAACATCTTTGAGACATCAATTTCAAGGGCTATGAGGTCCAAACCCTTTAGAGAGGTCAGAGAGCGGTTTGTGGAAAAAATTAATGAGTGCAGTATCTGTGATTACAGGAATATCTGCGGTTCACCCTGTCCGGCAGAATTATATGCACGGGGTGATATGTATCAGCCCTCTGTATTCTGTGAGTTCTATAAGGAAATAATAAAATACGCCTTCAGATTAATAGCCGAAGATAAGATCAAATATCTCCTTCGAGAGGATGCAATGGAACAGCTTAAGTATAGATATAAATACAGGTGATTATAGTACCCAAAATCCAATTTAGAATTTTGGGTAAAATCGCCAAGTCGCCTGAAAGACAAGGCTAGAGGCGATATTGCGACGGAATCGTATATCACCAATACGGTGAGGAGCAAAATCGCTGATAACGCAGTCTTTCAGGATGAATTGGCGATTTTAAATCCAGCTAAAGCGGGATTTGGGTAGGAAAGGAGGTGAGAAGATATGGAACTTATTATTAAAAGGGAGAGGGATTTATTAAAAACCCTTTGGTTGTCTCTGTTTGTTATGGGCGTAGCCTTTTCAATGGTGGTTGTTGTTTATGGCATGGATTCTATTGTCACCGGAGCTCATGATGCCTTCCATGACTTCAGGCATGTTATAGGGATGCCGTGCCATTAAGTGGAGGGGAGAGATGAATTGGAAAAGGGGGATTGGTTCAGGCATGGCTGCCGGCATAGTATGGGGTTTTGCTGCTATGGCAGTTAATGCTATCACCGGGGTTTTTCCCGTTGAACACGACCTATTACATAACATAACTGCCTTTACAACCGGAGGGGCTATCTTCGGAATTGTAACAGGAGGCCTTTTGACACTTATCCACGATAGTCTGCCTTTCAGGACATTCATCAGCAATGCAGTATTGATAACCACCTCTATATGGCTGATACTGCGCATTGGGGGCTTTCTCCTCTCATCAGTTAAGCCGGTGAGGTATCACGCAGACTTGCCAGCAACTATCCAGGGATTTATACTCGCTATTTTAATGGGTGGTATCCTTGGAATAGTATGTCAGATTTGGCAAAAAAGTGAACCTGCCTGAACCATGGGAAAGAGATTTTATACAACAGGGACATATGCCGCAGCAGCGACTAAGGCAGCCCTTGCCATATTATTGAACAAAGAGGATTTAATAAAGGTAGAGCAGACCCTGCCAAAGGGCGAGAAGGCATTAATTCCCATAAGTCATATAGAAAAGTCAGGAGACTGTGTGAAATGCGGGGTTGTGAAGCAATCTGTTGAAGAGACGGATGTCACTCACAACATGGAGATCTTTGCCCAGGTCTCCCTCAGAGGGGATGACCGAATTGTTATTATCGGTGGTAAAGGTATAGGGCAGATAACTAAAAAAGGCCTTCAGCTCCCTGTCGGGGAGGCGGCTATCAACCCGATTCCCAGAAAGATGATATATTCCTCTATAAGAGAATTGACCTCATCAGGAGTGGATGTGGTTATTTCAGCCCCAGAGGGCGAAGAGATTGCCTCCTTAACTTGCAACCCGAGGCTTGGCATCATTGGAGGGATATCTATTTTAGGGACTACAGGCATTATGAGGCCTAAATCCCTATCCTCCTTCAAGCAGACTATTTTACAGCAATTAAACTTTCTCAAGGAGAATGGTATAAAGGAGGTTGTCATTACACCAGGGAATATCAGCGAAGATGCGATGCTGACCCATTTTGGAGATAGGGTAAGTAAAGAACGGATTGTCCAGTCAGGCGATTTTCTTGGATTTACCTTATGGTGTACAAAGAGGATGGGCTTAAGTATCCTCCTCGCAGGACATCCGGGTAAACTGGCAAAGGTGCTGGAGGGATACTTTCAGACCCACTGCTCCAGATCCCCACCGGCCAACAATGCGGTTATTAAGCTGCTGAAAGGCAAGGTTGGGGATGATGTTATAGAGGAGATGAAGGGGTCACCTACTGTGGAGGGGATAACAGCCATACTTCAAGAACATAGAAGGTGTGAGATGATAAATCACATCGCAGAGGCTATTGAAGAGAGGGTCAAAAAATATTTAAGCACAGACCTCCCGATTTCTATACTCCTCTTTAATATGAACAGAGAGTTAATCGGTGCCTCAAAGTCAGGGGAGAAATGGGTAAAAGGATATGTATAATTGGTTGTGGACCTGGTGACACAGACCTTATTACCCTGAAGGGGAAAAGGGCAATTGAAGAGGCTGATGTTATTGCAGGGTCAAGGCGACTACTGACCGATTTTGTCAAAGGGGATTATGCAACGACCATAATACTGGAAAATAATTACCAGGATATTCTCGAAGAGGTGGATAGGATAAGAAAGGATAAGAGGGTAGCCTTTCTGGTTTCGGGAGATCCCCTGCTTTACAGCCTTGGGGAGTCTATAATAAAAAGATTCGGAAGAGATAACTGTGAGGTAATACCGGGGATAAGCTCATTTCAGTATGCCTTCTGTCAGTTAAAGGAGAGCTGGAGAGATTACAGGGTCTTCAGCCTCCATGGGAATAAAGATATGGATTTGAATAAGACATTTAAAGAAAACAAAAGATTTATACTCCTTCTCGATCCAAAACAGAACTTGAAATTTATCAAGGGGGCAGTAAAATTGACCCATGAACAGGGGTACACCTTTTATATAGCATCAAACCTCTCCATGCCAACAGAAAATATCTCAAGGGTCTCCTTTGAAGACCTCGATAGCTTCCCAGAGGAATCGCTCAGCATTTTAATAGTAAGGAGGGGGGATGAATAGGTTTTATGGTATTGGTGTAGGACCAGGTGATCCTGAGCTGATAACCCTGAAGGCACTCACGATATTGAAGATGGTGGATATTATCTTTGCCCCTAAGGCGAAGATGAAGGAGGGTAGTCTTGCAAGAGAGATTGTCGAAAAGGTGCTGGATGAAAAGCTTGTCCCTGCCCCTGATTTAATCAGGGGTAAGCAGGGAAAGGAGTTCCTTGAGCTTGAATTCCCTATGACAAAAAATGAAGAGGATTTAAGAAAAAGATACCTGAAGGCTGCCGGGCTTATCCTCCAAAAGATCAGAGAAGGGAAGCAGGTCGCATACCTGACCATCGGTGACCCTCTTCTTTACAGCACCTATATCTATCTCATAAATATTCTGAAGGAGGTTGCACCTGAGCTGATAGTAGAGACAATTCCAGGCATCCCATCCTACAGTGCACTGGCTGCAAGATTCAGTTACTCCCTGGCTGAAAAGGACGAAAGGATATGCATATGTCCTGCACCTGAGGGCATGGAAGACCTGAGAGAGATAATCGTAAAGAACGATACAGTTGTAATCATGAAGGTGGCAAAGAGACTACCGGAGGTAATTAATTTGCTTCAGGAGATGAATCTCCTCCCCCACACCATCTTTGGAAGTCATGTGGGACTGGAAGGAGAGAGGCTGGTCAGCGGCCAGGATGGGCTCTTTGCACTCTCTGAAGATGAAGGCTATCTCTCTACCATAATAGTGAGGAAGAGAACAAAAACACAATTAGCCACAGAGAACACAGAGAAAGGCAAGATTAATTATTAGGAAACCAGGAATACAGGAATATTATTTCATGGTTACATGGCTTCCTTATTAAAAAAGTAATTTACTATTTCCTTTGTGTTCTCTGTAATACAAGGTTATAAAAC
>JACQQJ010000126.1 GCA_016207035.1 Nitrospinota bacterium
GTGAATGGGAAATAATAAGGCAGGTGGTTCAAAGGGGTCAGTTAACTGGTAGCAATAGATTTATAGAGGAAGTTTCAAAAAGGACTGGAAAACGAATTGAGTTTAGAGGACAGGGGCGTCCAAAAAGTATGGAAAAATAAATCTGCCCCTTTTTAATTCCTCTTCAGCATTGCACCTATTTTAAGTCTGAGGGCATTGAGCCTTATGAATCCTTCAGCATCCTTCTGTCTGTATACCTGCTCTGACTCGAATGTGGCATAATCCTGCCTGTAAAGGGAATAATCAGACTTTCTGCCGACTACAATACAATTTCCTTTATACAATTTTAACCTGACCCTCCCTGTTATATTCTTCTGGGATTCATCAATTGCAGATTGGAGCATCTCCCTTTCCGGCGCAAACCAGTATCCATTATAAACAAGCTGGGAATATTTTGGAATAAGGGAATCCCTCAGGTGCATTACCTCCCTGTCCATTGTTATGGATTCAATTGCCCTGTGTGCATTGTGAAGTATCGTTCCTCCGGGTGTCTCGTAGACTCCCCTTGATTTCATTCCTATAAACCTGCTCTCCACCATATCAATCCTGCCGATTCCATTCCTGCCCCCTATTTTATTGAGATATGACAGGAGTTGTGCAGGGCTCATCTTCTTCCCATTTACTGCTACCGGATTTCCATTTTCATAATCTATTTCTATATAGGTAGGTTTATCAGGGGCATTTTCAGGTGATACAGTTAATACATACATATCTTCAGGGGGTTCTGCCCAGGGGTTTTCAAGGACGCCACCCTCAAAACTTATGTGAAAAAGATTCCTGTCAGAGCTGTAGGGTCTTGCCTTTGTGACAGGTACAGGGATTCCATGTTTCTTTGCATATTTCATCAGTAAATCCCTTGAGGTTAAGTCCCATTCCCTCCATGGGGCAATAATTTTTATATCAGGGTTAAGTGCCATATAGGTCATCTCAAACCGAACCTGGTCATTCCCTTTCCCTGTTGCACCGTGTGCCACAGCGTCTGCCTTCTCCTTTCTGACAACCCTTATCTGCTCCTTGGCAATAAGAGGTCTTGCTATTGATGTCCCCAGGAGATACTGACCCTCATAAATTGCATTAGCCCGTAAGATAGGAAATATAAAATCCCTGACAAATTCCTCTTTTACATCCTCGATATAAATCTTGCTTGCCCCTGTATTAATCGCCTTCTCCCTTATCGTTTCAAGTTCATCCCCCTGTCCCAGATCTGCAGAGAAACATATAACCTCACATTTATAGGTTTCAATAAGCCACCGCAAAATGACAGATGTATCTAATCCACCTGAATAGGCAAGGACTATCTTTTTAACATTTTCTACCATATTCTAAATTTCACTCCTCAATCCTAACTCATCAGCATCTCCAGTATCGCCTTCTGCACATGGAGTCGGTTTTCTGCCTCTTCAAAGATAATAGACCTCTCTCCATTGATTACATCTGAGCTGATCTCTTCTCCCCTGTGGGCAGGGAGGCAGTGCATAATCAATACATCCTTTTTTGCAAGGCTCATTAGGTCTGCATTGACCTGAAATCCCTTGAAATCCTTCAATCTCTTTTCATATTCCTCATCCTGTCCCATGCTTGTCCATACATCGGTATATATAATATCTGCATCCTTTACCCCTTCGAAAGGGTCTTTTGTCAATTCTATCTTTCCGCCATTTTTCTGAGCCCTCTGGATTGCCCTTTTAACAATCTCAGAATCAGGTTTATATCCATCGGGTGAGGAGATGGATAGATTCATCCCCATCTTTGAAGCACCATCGAGCCATGAATTTGCAATATTATTCCCATCTCCCACATAGGCAACCTTCACACCTCTCAGCCTGCCGAGTCTTTCCATGATGGTGAACATATCACAGAGTATCTGACAGGGATGGTGCAAATCTGTAAGGCCGTTTATAACAGGAATTGATGCATTTACTGCAAGATCCTCTACCTCCCCCTGAGAATATGTCCTGATGACAATACCATTCAGGTAAAGGGAGAATATCTTTGCAGTATCTGCTATACTCTCACCCCTGTCCATCTGGAGGTCTTTTGAACTCAGGAAAAGGGCATGTCCACCGAGCTGATACATCCCTGATTCAAAGGATATGCGTGTCCTGGTAGATGGTTTTTTAAATATCATCCCCAGGATCTTACCCTTTAAGGAATAATAATTTTCTCCTCCATGAAATCTCTCTTTTAAAAATCTGGCACGCCTGAATATCTCTTCAATATCATCATTGCTCAGGTCTGAAATGGTAAGGAGGTCTTTCTTCATTTAAAAAATAAGGCCTTTATTCCTCTTCGTTGTGTTCAGGGGAAGAGCTCATACATGTCCCCGTAAAGACGAGAAGGAGAACTTCTCTGACCCTGACGGAAGGGGATGGGAAGAATCTTTGTTCTTTATCTTTTCAAAAATATCATCCAAAACAACTATGAGTTTATCTATCTCTTTTGCCTTTATTATTAAGGGAGGGAGGAATCTTAAGACCCTCTCCATAGTGCAGTTTATGAGGAATCCCCTTTTCAGGCATTCTTCGGTTATACCACTGGCAGGAAAATTGAGCTCCAGACCGATCATAAGTCCTGTCCCTCTCACACTCATTATGAATGAATACTTATCCTTCAGTTTCTTCAGCCTCCTTGTGAAGTAATCTCCCATCCTTTTGCAATGAGAAAGGACATTCTTATCAATAGCCTTCATAGCAGCAACCCCTGCTGCGCATGCCAGTGGATTTCCTCCAAAGGTGGAGGCATGGCTTCCAGGGGTGAAAGAACTTGCAGCCTCCTCCCTTGAGAGCATAGCACCTATTGCAATACCACCCCCCAATGATTTTGATAAGGTCATTATATCAGGGCTTGTCCCAAAATATTCATATGCGAAAAACTTACCTGTCCTCCCCATCCCTGTCTGAACCTCATCAAAGATAAGGAGGAGTCTCTTGGAAAAACATATTTCTCTTAAACCTTTGAGATAGTCCTTATCCGGTACATTAATCCCTCCCTCCCCCTGTATTGGTTCAACCATTATTGCACATGTCCTGCTATTTATTACCTTTTCCACTGCAGGTAAATCATTGAAAGGGACATATCTGAAACCTGATAACAGGGGTTCAAACCCTTTATGGAATCTTTCCTGAGCTGTGGCTGATATAGTAGCTATGGTCCTGCCATGAAATGATTGGTACATGGTGATAATCTCATATCTGTCCTCCCCATAGTGGTCTTTAGAATATTTCCTTGCCAGTTTTATTGCGGCCTCATTTGCCTCTGCACCACTGTTACAGAAAAAGACCTTATCTGCAAAAGATTTCTTAGTCAGGAGTTTTGCCATCTCCACCTGTGGCAGGGTATAATATAAATTAGATGTATGAATCAGTTCCCCTACCTGCTTTTTAATGGCTTCGACTACTTGAGGGTGGCAGTGTCCGAGATTATTGACTCCAATACCGCTTACAAAATCATAATATTCCTTTCCTTCTGAGTCCCATACCTTCAGTCCCCTGCCTTTTACCAGAGTAATAGGGTATCTATTATATGTATTTGCAATACATTTATTGGAAAGTTCTATGATTTTATCTCTCTTCATCTAAAAAGGTGTATGGATGAAAGATTGTATAGCCTTCAACCTACTTTTTTGTTGTCAGTCTCCTGCCTGGACTTGATTCCCAGAAGAGCACTATGGGGCTTGCAATATATATTGATGAGTATGTCCCTGCAATAACACCAACTACCATTGCAAGAGAGAAACCATGAATGACCTCTCCCCCGAATAAATATAAAATTATACTAACCATGAATACCGTAAAGGATGTTAAAATAGTCCTGCTCAGGGTTTCATTTATACTGATATTTAAGATACTTGCATAGGTCTCCCTTCTTTTCTCTTTTAAATTCTCCCTTATCCTGTCATATACAACAATCGTATCATTTATAGAATATCCTACAATGGTGAGGAGGGCTGCTACAATTGCCAGATCAAATTCTGTATTGGTAAAGGAGATTACACCTGCTGTGACTAATACATCATGAATAAGGGCAATAATTGCGCCGAGGCCAAAGCTGAACTCAAATCTCCACGAAACATAGACAAGCATAAGGAGCATTGCATAGAAGAGAGAGAGAATTGCCTTCATTCTCAGGTCTTTACCTGCCTTTGGACCAACCATCTCCACCTTCCTGATCTCAAACCCCCCCTTTGAAAATTCTGGTTCCAGGATATTTTTTATCTTCTCCCCTATATCTTCCAATACCTCTGATGATGCCTTTGTCCTGATGATTATCTCTTTACCTCCGCCATAATGCTGGATAATGCTATCCCCCATATGTATCTTCACCAGTCCGTTACGAACCTTATCAATTGGAACATCTTCTTTAAAGAGGAGCTGAACCATAGTTCCGCCAGAAAAGTCTATACCATAATTGAATCCCCCTTTAATTGCCACGGAGATAATCCCTGCTACGATCAATATTATTGATACAGCAATAGCTATATTTCTTTTCCCTATAAAATCTATATTTGTCCCTGGTTTTATAAACTGTATCATATGCTCAATTTTTCTACCTTCATTTTATTTATTAAAATATCAAAGATGAATCTGCTGACAAAGACTGAGGTAAACATACTGGCAGCAATACCTATACTCAATGTGACCGCAAAACCCTTAATCGGTCCTGTCCCAAACTGAAATAGCACTACGGCTGCAATGAGGGTTGTAACATTGGAGTCTACTATGGTAAGGAATGCCCTTTTAAAACCTGAATCAATGGCTGACCTGACGGTCTTACCCAGCAGTAACTCCTCTCTGATTCTCTCAAATATGAGTATATTGGCATCCACTGCCATGCCGACAGTTAAGATTATTCCTGCTATCCCCGGGAGTGTTAATGTGGCTTTAAAATATGCCATTGCACCTGCAAGGAGGATTAAATTGAGAAAGAGGGATATATCTGCGATAAGCCCTGAGATACGGTAGTAGAATATCATAAATATGAGGATAGCCATCCCAGAAATAAATACAGATTTTAACCCCATTTCTATGGAATCCTTGCCGAGGGAGGGTCCTACCGTTCTATTCTCCAGTATTTTAACCGGTGCAGGTAGTGCACCTGCCCTTAAAACGATAGCAAGGTCATGTGCATCTTCAGGGGTAAAATAACCTGTTATCTGAGCCCTCCCCCCGGATATCTCCTCCTGAATCACAGGTGCTGAATACACATTGTTATCAAGAACTATAGCAAGCCTCTTTTTAACATTCTCTTTTGTTATATTACCGAAGAGTTTTGAGCCTGACTTATCAAATTCTATTGACACATAGGGCTCATTATATCTTGAATCTATCCGTACCTCTGCATTGGTAAGAGAATCACCTGTCATCATTACCTCTTTCTTCAACAGGAAGGGCTTCTTTGAAACCTCGCCTGTTGATACATTGGTTACCCTCTGATGGAGTATCTCATCTCCTTCGGGTATCGTTCCCTTGAGGGCATCTTCCACCTCATGTTTATCATCTACGAGCCTGAACTCCAGTCGTGCAGTCTTACCTATTAATTGAACTGCCCTCTCAGTATCCTTTATTCCCGGAAGTTGAATAATAATCCTCCTGTCCCCCTGTCTCTGGATCGATGGTTCTGCAACACCAAACTGATCGACCCTGTTTCGTATTGTCTCAAGTCCCTGATCCACTGCCCTTTCCTCAATATATTTTTTTCTCTTTCCTGGAATTTGATAAGCTGTCTTCATGGTATCTGATGATGAACTTACCTTCTCCATATCGGTAATATCAGAGACAATTTTCTCTATATCGTTTACTTTTGCTGAATTTTTATGATTGATTACTATACTATCTTTATCCCTCTCCACAGATACAGATTCAATAGTATCCTTTTTAAAGGCATCCCTCAGATTCATCACATAACGATCAAGGGTGCTTTCAACTGCCTTTTCAGCCTCCACATCTAAGACTAAATGCATACCACCCTGCAGATCAAGACCAAGGTGTATCTTCTCTTTAAGGGGATAGGCAAACAAGACAGATACAAGAGTAACTATCACTATCAATCCGCTCTTCCAGTAAAAATCTTTTCTCATAGTTTATTACCTAAAGCAATTTTATATCATTTACGATAAGTTCATAGGTGCAGGTGAGGAACTGTGCTGCCCTTCGGCTGATAATCATCCTCGAAAGAAATATCTCAAAATACTCCATTACCTGTGATACACCGGTATCTATGGTTAGCTCCAGGGAGATCCTTTTGTTATCTCCATCTACCCTTAAAAATGAGTGTTTTACTGCATAATTTACCCTGTCATGGATATCAAATGTCTTCATATCAGGATTTCTTACCCGTGATACATGAACATCTGCCTTATCTGCAAGAATCAGCGCTGCTGCAACTGGGGTGGTTGGTTCACCAATCCCCTCCTCATGGTTTGCTATGGCATTCATAATGATTGCCACATCCTCCAACTCCATGCCGAGGTTAATAAGGATATCCTGTGCAAGGATTGCCCCTGCCTGCCAGTGATGGTCTCTGCCGAGGAGATTTCCCATGTCATGGAGAAAACCTGCAATTGAAGCGGCAGCACACTCCCTCCTCTGATAACCAAGCCTGTTTAAAATATTAAAGGAAATCTCAGCTACTAAATTTGCATGGCGGAAACCATGCTCTGTATAGCCTATCCCTTCAAGGTGGGCATTTGCCCTTTCTATATAAATCTTAACCCTCGTATCCTGCCTCACATTATCAAGGGTTATTTCATCTCGTTTCAATTCGTGCACTCTTTAAACTGTGAATGGGTTAGTGTTTAGTTTTTATCAACTCGTAAAATACCCCATCGGTATTTTTAATCTTCCTGTCCTTTCATAGCAGCTATATATCCTCTTGATACCTTTATCTTTACATTGTCTGCGATTTGAAGGGTGATAGTATCATCTTTTATTTTTATAATTGTCCCGTATATGCCTCCTGTAGTCAGGACATTATCCCCTTCTTTGATACTGGCAAGCATTATCTTATGCTCTTTCTGTTTTTTTGCCTGGGGCCTTATAAGCAAGAGATAAAAAATAGCAAACATTACCAGTATGGGTATAAAACTTATGAATAAAGACCCTGAACCACCTCCCCCGGATTGAGGTGGTGGCATTGCAAAGGCTTCGCTCACCATATATAGTACCTCATAGATTTATTGGTTAAAAAAATTAAACCTTTATTACAGGTTAAAACCTAATAATTATAATGTATTTTTTATTATAGGTAAAGCCCTTTTATATTTACCTTTACAATGTCCTATAAAACTATCAGTATAATCTTTCGTCATACCATCTGTATAACTATTATCAATAATAGCGCAAATAGGTAAGACGCTTTTTATCCTTTTGCAGCGAGGGGCATAAAGGCATTGGATATTATGTTTGTACTTCAGCTTCTATGTTAACCTCAGTTATATCATCTTTTAACATGATATCTTCATTATGGTTATAAATAAACCTGATAGCTTCATCTATTTTAGACATATCTACTTTTGTATTCTTGCATGGACCTTCAGGTCTCCAGTTGGGTATGGCAAGAGCCCGTACATGAGATGTCTCCTGAATTCCGCTGACCAGTTCTCTCTCACAGGCTACTGCCAGGATGGTTGTTGGTTGAACCCGGTAAATCATATTTCTTGCAAGGCTTCCCCCTGTAGCAATACTGACATGAAATCTATATTTTTTATGCATTGACTTGAATTCCGTAATGGGACATCTCCCGCAATCCCTGCAATTATTAATGTTTTCAGTTACTTTCTGTTTGCAGCCAGAGTATTGAATGCACCGTGGGAGGAGTACAAGGAGTCTCTCTCTTCCGTTTTTTTTGTTGAATGCCCTGACTAACGAGTTGTTAAAATGTATAAAGGAGTTTCCTATACGATCTTTGGATATTCCAAAGATATTTCCGATCTTTGTGGAGGATAAATAGATTAAATGTATTAACCGGGGGTTATTTATCGTGAGAAATGAGAGGATATTTTTCTCTGTAAGTGCAGATAGAACTGCAAAAAAAAATTTAAAGATTACATAAAAAACAAAAAGGTTTATAGCAGTCCCTGTTATAGTGGGGAGATATGGTGATATTTCCAGTAGCCGCGGCTTTATCAGATACCAGATAAATGCCATAGATAGAGAGAATATAATGATTACAAAGGATGAGAGAGACAGAAATAATCTCTTCCCCTCTTCTATTTTTTCTTCTTTTTCTGTAATAGCCTCTCCCTCCCACTGAGAGCCTAAGTCTCTATCTAACATAATTTTTTTTGAACGGTTTTGTGGAGTAGCCTTTTTAATTATAATTCTCTGCACATAAAGAATTCTTATTATCCAAAAAATGCGTTAATTTTGTAAAAAATCTGTAGTGCGAGGCTTCAGTCTTGCAAAGGTGGCTAAGGCTTCGTACTACAATGTTGATACCCTATCATTTTCATCTCGTTCCCACCCCGACAGTGGGAACGAGAAGTAGATTTGTCTATGTATAGGAAATTATAAAATCCTTTGCCACAGACTTTCACTGACTAAAAACATCTTTCTATTTAAAATCTGTGTTCGTCTGTGGCTAATTAAGTCTTTATCCTGCAAAATCATTTACTCCTCTCCTTCTTTGCAAGGAGCTGTTCCCTGGTCTCCTTGTACTCAGGATCAGGTGTAATGCAATCCACCGGACAGACCTCCACGCACTGGGGTTCATCAAAATACCCAACACACTCAGTGCATTTATGAGGGTCAATGACATACATATCGCTACCTTCGCTTATGGCCTCATTGGGGCATTCAGGTTCGCAGACACCACAATTTACGCACTCTTCTGTGATCTTCAATGCCATCTTTAAAGACACCTCCTTTCTGTAAATAATTATAAAAAATCAAATATTTTTTATTGTATAGGAAATTAAAAAAATTACCACAGAGGCACGGAGACACAGAGTTTTTAAAAGCGGTTTAAACGGTTTAAACAGTTTAATCTGGTTTTTATCTCTGTGCCTCAGTGTCTCAGTGGTTTAATCAGGTTTTTGTTCTGCCATATATTTAGTGGACATTATTTATATAAAGGTTTTTTTCTCTATACTCCCTTGCCTGATAGATAAATGCCTCTAAGCGAGTTTGTGCCTGGCTGTCCTCTTGTCCATCGTAGACCATATTGAGCCATGGTATATTATTGAAGTCCTCCTTGAATTTCTTTGACAATGCAGTTACAACCATTCCAGGCATACAGGTAAAGGGCATTATATTGATAATTCCTGAGACACCTTTATCTACATAGTCTATCGATTTGCCAATAGATAGTATAGCCTCACCTTCAAACGATGGATGCATGTATTTTATACTCTTTTCCTGGATATCTTTAGCTGCAGGTTCCTCACAATTTGTAATTATATCTTTAAAAGGTTTCAGGAGCTTATGTTCATCCTGCCTCTGGATTATATCCTGGATATACCCCCTTACGACATCACCATATTTTTTCTCAGCAAACGCCCTATCTATATACCTGTCAGTACAATAGAATATCCATTCTGCGATGGGTGAGAGCCATACCTCCCCTCCCAATTCCTCTATCCTCTTTATAATTTTCTGATTACTGAAGGAGTGAGACCTTACATATATCTCGCCTACAAGGCCAATAATCGGTCTCCTCTCTTTTTTATCAACTGCAATGGTCATGTAGAGGTTCTTTATCTCTTTCATGATATCAAATATATCATCCCCTCCCTTTTCTAATGCCTGACATATTGTATGTAAACACCTTGTATATACCCTGTTTGTTTCACCTTTGTTGATTTCATAGGGTCTTATCTCATGGGTGATTTTCTGGAGTATGTCTGTAGCAACCAGACCTCTCCATGCCAATCTCCTGAATTTAGTTCTCAAATCACCAAATTCACCATAAGAGTCTTTTGCATCAGGGGATATGATCGGAACATCCCTGAGTCCCATTTCATCGAGAAATATCCTCTGGACACTCCGGTATTGACCAAACCTGCATGGTCCATCTGCCGTCGGCATAAAAAATGCGGTAGCAGATGGATTAAAATCTTTCTCCCTGACCTTTTTGATCATGTCACCTGTGGTAAGGATGAAAGGGAGGCACTCCTTACCAGTGGTATATTTCCTTCCAATCTCAAGGGATTTTTCATCAGATTCTGGCAGAACCTCGGCATTTATGCGGCATGCCCTGAGGGAAGCGGCGAGTGAATATGCATGATCACACATATATGGCAGATAAACCTTTCTGTCTTTGGAGTTAAAGGAATTGAGTCCTTTTCTTTTTACATCCTGACCCTGAATTAAATTTAAGCCCAATCCCCTGACATTTTCAAGGCTATCAAAGAAGGCCTCACACCTGGTTATAAATCCTGCATCAGCGCTGTGCTCATCTATCTCAAGCTGGAGAAATGGTTTCCCCCCCATTTTTTCTTTTAAATGATAGGCAATAAAAGAATCTGGCCCGCATTTAAAGTTTGAAATATATATCGCATTTAACCTCTTATCCCTGCTGATTAAATCCATTGCTGCTATCATTCTCTGTCCGGATCTCCAGTACATATCAGGATATTGATCGGCAATCTCCTTTGTATTGAGAGGGAGAAAATCCATGGGAATGGCGATAACCCCCATATCTCTTAATTTCTTTGGCAGATCGAGATTGAGACCTGAATCACACCCGTTGTAAGCCCTGCTGATTATAACAACAGCCCTGTCATTATCTCGTAGCCCCTTGATGACCTCTTCCCCCCTCTTTTTTATGTCCTGTATAAAAATGTCCTGTTCATCCTGTGCCTTTTTCATTGCTGTCTTTATTTTAAAGGCTGACACACCTATCTCTCTCCCCATCCGTCTTAACTCCTTTGCGACAGACTTATCTCCTCTCTGGAATAGAATCGGGGGGGTTAACAGCTTTATTCCGCTCTTTTCTATCCCAAGAGAAGCCCTGATTATATAGGGGGCAGACTGGACAAGGGGGCAGGTATGACTCTGGGGAAATTCCGATTCCTTCCTGTTCAGGCTCACCAGGCTGGGAAAGAATATATAGTCTACCTTTTTTTCAATCAACTCCATGATATGGCCATGAACTATCTTCATGGGAAAGCATGTCTCAGCAGTTATTTTCTCTAAGGAATTATGTATTATACTCTGATTTGTCACACCTGAGAGGACAACCTCAAAACCTAATTCTTTAAAAAATCTGTTCCAGTATGGAAAAAATTCGTAGAAATAGAGAACCCTTGGAATGCCGATTTTAATGGGTCTTGAGTCTTTTTTCAGTGATTTTTCAACTTTTACTGCCTCACCGAATACCAACCTCTCCCTCTCGGCAAAAAGGTCGGGAAGATTGTTCTCAACCCTTTTCTTATCTATCTCAAATATCTCACACCGTGCCCCATAAAAATTGACCTTTTCATTTTCAAACTGGACCCTGCTGACACTGCATACATTAGCACATGCCTTGCACTCGAATGTCCCTACCTTATATTTTCTCCTGGAAAGGTCAAATCCTTTAAATTTTGTTGTATAGCCGATTTTCCCTTTAAGAAAGTTAGTAACGATAATTGCAACCCCGATTGCACCTGTAACATCATGGTGCGGAGGGACTACTATATCCTTCCCGGTAACCTTTTTAAAGGCTGCTACTACTGCCTTATTCCATGCCACACCACCCTGAAAGAGAATTTTGTTTCCTGTCTTTCTATCACCCACTACCTTGTTCAAATAATTATGAACTATAGAATAGGCAAGCCCTGCAACTAAATCCTCTTTTGCAGCCCCTTTATGTTGATACGATACCAGATCTGATTCCATGAATACCGTGCACCTGTCACCAAATTTACCGGGGGCATGGGAATTAAAAGAGAGTTCACTAAACTCATTCTCAATGTTTATTCCCAGCTTTTCTGCCTGCTCTTCTAAAAAGGAACCTGTCCCTGCGGCACATACCTTATTCATTTCAAAATCTACCACCGCCCCATTTTTGATTGCGATATATTTTGAATCCTGACCGCCAATCTCAAAAACTGTATCAACATCGGAAACAAAATGGACTGCGGCTGTTGCCTGGGCTGTAATTTCGTTCTTGACAATATCTGACCCTGTGAAGTCACCGATCATATATCTTCCTGAGCCTGTGGTTCCTACACCAGCTACATTTACATACCTGCCTATCTCCTCCCCTATCTCAAAGAGCCCCCTCTGAACAACCTCAATAGGCCTGCCTGCTGTTCTCAAATATCTCCGTGCAATTACATTTTTATCCCTGTCAATTGCAACTACATTTGTGCTCAATGAACCTATATCTATGCCAATAAATACATCTAACTTTTTATTACGAGAAGTATTTATTGCCTTTGTCTGTATGTTGTTTTCATACCCATTATCCTTGTGTGATAGACATTCAAGTCCACCCCCTATGAACTTTTTTGCCTTAAGATAACCTTCAATGGCATGCAATCCTTTGAAACCTGAAGATATTTTTGACCGATTCTCCATTGCAACAAATACAGCCCCTACTGCACCCATGGAGGTATAATATTTGGGTATAATGAGATCACCCTTATTGAGCTCCAGTATATCTTCAAATGCCCTGACTAAACCCATGTTTGCTGCTACACCACCCTGGAAGGCTATCGGTTTTTTAAAATCCTTACCCCTCCCGATGTTGCTCTTAAAGCTTCTCGCAACTGCATAGCAGAGCCCAGCCACAATATCATGCACAGGGGTTCCGATCTGCTGAAGGTGTATCATGTCAGATTTTGCAAATACACTGCATCTGCCCGCAATCCTCGGGGGGTGTTTTGATTTGAGCGCCATTTCACCAAATTCATTCTCTATCAATACCCCTATGCGCGCAGCCTGTTGGTCAAGAAAAGAGCCTGTCCCTGCTGCACAGAGTGTATTCATGGCAAAGTCCTCTAATACTATCTTTCCTTTATCTCTGTCCTCTTTAAAAAGGAGGAGTTTTGAGTCCTCTCCACCCATTTCAATGACTGTTCTCACATGCGGATAGAGTTTTGCAGTTGCCTTTGCATGGGCTACAATCTCATTGATAAATTCAGCACCGAGCAGCCCTGCAATTATTTCTCCGCCCGAGCCTGTAACTGCTGCGCTTGAGATATTTTCAATAGGTATGGTTATCAAAATCTCCTTCAGCTTATTCATCACCGTTTGAATTGGTTGCCCCTTATGACGGTTATAAAAATGTAATACGACATCATTTTTATTATTGATAAGAACGATCTTCACACTTACAGAACCTATATCAAGACCCAGAAAAAAGTGATCAGATAGATTAACTCCACTTTCTCCAGACTTAAGGTCCATATGACACCTCAAAAAAATTATGTTTCTGGTAATTTTTATCAGGAAAAAAAACACTTAATGTATATCATATATCCTGTTGAAAATCAAAAAATATTTTTTAAAACAAGAAAAACAAGAAAATGACAAAAGCAAGAAAATCTTTTGACAACATAAGAATTTTAAAACTATAATTACGCAAACAATATCTTCCTTTCATAGTCTGTCATTGCGAGGTATATACGCAATGCATTTATGAAAAAGTGTGTGAAATTTTTACGGCTATATTTAGGAACAGTGCGATGGGACGTGCAGAAGATATATTTGAAAAAATAATCAAAGATGGTGAGATTGCAATAAACGAATTTATCTTAGCTCGTAAGTCTGAAGAATTATTCTTGGAATTCAAACGTTCTGCTGATAATGGTTCTGGTTCAAAATTAAGTAACACCGACAGAGAACATTTAGCCAAGTCCATTTCAGGTTTTGGAAACTCTGAAGGTGGAGTTATTGTTTGGGGCATAGATTGTTCAAAGGGCAAAGACCATGCTGATGTAGCACATACAAAATATCCTATCCAGAATGTCAAAAGATTTGTAAGTTGGTTGGAAGGCGTGGTATCTGGTTGCACAGTTCCACCTCACACCAAAGTCCAACATCATTATATCGCTTTAGAAAATAAGGACGATGGATTTGTTGCTACTCTTATCCCTAAAAGCGATCATGCTCCGCATCAGATTGCTGTACATGGAAAATTTCAATACTACATAAGGGCAGGTTCTAATTTTGAACGTGTCCCTCATGCAGTATTGGCAGGAATGTTTGGACGCAGGCCACAACCTCATGTCTTTCATAATTTTATAATTGGCCCTGCTGAGTCAATTAATGAAAAAGAAATAAAAATACAGGTAGGTTTTATGATACGCAATCAAGGGCCTGGAATTGCCAGCGACTTATTCATGAATGTAATGGTAATTTCAACCCCAGGCGATAATTGTAAGTTATTCTTTGCTCCCACAGATCCAAATAATTGGATGGGACAGTTTGCTTTTGAAAGGCAAATGAGTGTAATTAGTAAACCTGATGTCAGATTAGCCCCGGAGTCTTTTATTCAACCTTTTGTCATGAATTTATTTCTTGCCCCTCCATTCTCAAAAAAGCTTACAATTGATGGAATCTGTGGCTGTGGTCAATCACCTTCGCACAAATTTAGGCTTGAAAACGACAGTTCGACTATTGATAAATTGTATAACGATTTTTTTGATAAGAGCAAAAAAGGACTTTTAGACATGGACAAGAGGCATGATTTTGTCTCAAATGTATTAAATATAAAAAACTTAAACGTTATTTGAATATGCCGCCAAAACTTCACATAACACGTTGCAAAAGACTTACGTGCAAACCTTTCAGGATTCTTTTGCAACGGGAACGTTATCTGCTCATTACAGGTATGAAAAAGTAAATTACTGGGAATGTAAAATATAATGAAATTTCGCATTTTTTACCGTGGACAATTAAAGTCTAACGGGGATTCTAAAGAGAAACAAGCTCTCCGGCGAAAGTTCCATTTGCAATTAAAAGAGTTGTGGTCTCAAAAACCTCTTAAGCCAGAATTCATCAGATATATCAAAGAACCGTACATTTCAGACCCTCGACCCAACAAAATAAATATAATAAAGACGGTCGGGGCATTTTCTTGTGTGCCTATTGTGTGTGAAACGTTTCGAACTATTGCAGACCTTGACATCATTTTTTAAAGACCCGAAGAACCTGGCTCAATACTCACCAAGGGAGGCGATATTGATAATCGCATTAAAACACTTCTTGATGGATTGCGGATACCTAAAGCAAATGAAATCCCTTCTGGGGATTGCCCACAAAAAGGAGAGAATCCTTTTTTTTGTCTTCTTGAAGATGATGCCCTAGTCACTCACATATCAGTTACAACAGACCGTTTATTGGAATTTGATGATCCATTGGAAGTTGTGCTTCTTATATCAGTAACAGTTCGTGTAACACAACCTCAGATGCATAACATAGGTCTTATCGGGTAATTTTCACATAAATAGAACCAAAAATATTTTAGCTAAAATTGTCCACAACGGTCAGATAACACTTTGCATGTGTATAATAGAAAATGATTGCATTTCAGTAGAACAAAAATAATCTGGAATCCATAACCCTTTTATAGTATAGTATTTATAGTATTTTTCTTTCAAATCTATAGCTCGCACTCCGAAGATTATTCGATTGATAAAGTGTAGTGCGAGACTTTAGTATTGCCTGCTTTAAGGAGGTGCATCATGAAAAAGACCTCATCAACCTTCATTATATTTCTTACCTTCCTCGTATTTTTCCTGCCCTCTGTTCAATCCGAAGAGAGGAGCGGTACAGTAAAATCAAAAGGTGAAAGTACAATATTATCCTACAGCACAAAATACTACGCCCTCATCATTGGCAACAACAACTACAAACACCTGCGGAAATTAAAGACCGCTGTAACCGATGCAAAATCAGTGGATAAGATATTAAAGAACCAGTATGGCTTTGAGACAAGACTCCTGATTGATGCAACGAGGGATAACATTCTCGACAACGTGAACGATTTTAGAAAGACCCTCACGGAAGAGGATAGTTTCTTGATTTACTATGCAGGACACGGGACATTTGAAAAGGAGGCGGATAAGGCATACTGGCTTCCTATAGATGCACAGAATGATAACCCGACAAAATGGATTATAGCAGATGACATCACCACAAGCATAAAGAGGATTGTATCAAGGCATATCCTGATAATATCGGATAGCTGCTATTCTGGGACATTAATGAGGGATCTTTCGTTAGAGCTTTCAACAAAGGGCGGGAGGGATGAATTCATAAAAAAGATGATGGAGAGGAAATCGAGGACGCTCATGGCAAGTGGAGGGAATGAGCCTGTATCAGACAGCGGCGGAGGCAGTAACTCTATTTTTGCAGCAGCCTTTCTAAAGGCACTTGATGAAGCAGATAAGCCATTATTTACCGCAGAGGAGCTCTTTCACGGTAGGGTTAAGGAGATTGTTGCAGGAAAATCAGACCAAGTGCCTGAATATAACAACATAAAGAACTCAGGACATGAAGGAGGGGATTTTGTATTTTCTTTGAAGACAGCGAGTCTAAAGGCGGGGCGTCAGGAGTTAACTCCTGACGACATAGTTGCAAAAGGGTCCTCTCTGGAGGAACTGGAGGCAGAGCGCAGAAGAATTGAAGAAGAAAAACAGAGGATAACAGAAGATAGGAAAAAACTGAAAATGGAAAAAGAAAGGCAAAAAATATCAGAAGATAAGGCTGCCGAGATACAGGCACAAGAGAATCAACCTGCCCACCAAAAAAGGTTTATTACAGCAACGGATAAAAAAACAGGTAAAATAATTCAATTCTATTGGGATAGCGATAAACCAATTACAGATGATATATTAGATTCAATATTTGCCAATGTCCCCGCAATTGAAAGAAAACAATCTTTACAAAGAATGGAAAAAGAACAATTGCCTGAATTTTTTCAAAAGCAATCAATATCCCCCCCTTTAGAAAAGGAGGGTGAGGAGGGATTAAAAGGTAACGAAGAGATATTTAACACTGCATATAGTGATTTTCTTAAGGGGAGTTTTCAATTGGCTATTACAGGATTCAGAAGCTACATAGAAAAATACCCTGATACAGAGCTTGCAGGTAAATCTCAGTACTGGATAGGCGAATGTTACTACAGCATGGGTGAATATGAGAAGGCAATACTGGAATTTAATGAGGGTATAAGCAGATA
>JACQQJ010000127.1 GCA_016207035.1 Nitrospinota bacterium
GACTGTAATAGTTAAAAGTTTATAAGGTTTATAAAGTTATAAAGTTTATGAATAATATTTCAACGACTTTATAAACTTTTCACTTTATATTTTATGAACTATCTTTTGATATGTTAAAAGAACTGCACATAAAAAATTACGCCATCATAGATGAATTAAATATAGACTTCAAGCCAGGACTCAATATGTTGACCGGAGAGACAGGGGCTGGAAAATCTATAATAATTGATGCACTTGGACTGGTCCTTGGTGAAAGGGCATCAGATGAATGTATAAGGAGCGGAGAGGATTCAGCTGCAATTGAGGCAGTCTTTGATATATCAGATCAATTTTACAATAAAACGAAAACTATAAAAATAAGAGAGTCTTTGATGAAGTCAGGGATTGAAGCAGAAGAGAATGAAATAATAATACGGAGACAGGTATCCCGTTCAGGAAAGAACAGGAGTTATGTCAATGGAAATGTAATAAATCTTTCAGGGCTTAAAGATATAGGTGACATGCTGGTAGATATACATGGTCAACATGAACACCAGACCCTCCTCCATCATGAGAATCACCATGCAGTTCTTGATTCCTTCGGTAACACTGAAGCTTTAAGAGAGAAATGCAGGGAACATTACTTAAGGCTCAAAAGTCTTCAGATGGAGGTGAATGAATTGATAAACAAGGAGAGAGAGAGGATGCAGAGGATAGACATGCTCAATTTTCAAAAGGATGAGATTGATAAGGCAGATTTAAAGACCGATGAAGAAGAATATCTAAAAAAAGAAAAGAATCTCTTCCAGAATGCTGAGAGGTTACACAGGTATGCAATAGAGACTTATGATATTCTCTATTCATCTGATAGGTCAGTCATTGAAAAGTTAAACACTGCTATCACAGGCATCACAGAGATAAACAGGATTGATTCAACTACGGAAAATATATTAAAGGATGTCAGAGAAGTCCTTTTTCAGATAGAGGATATAGCATCCAGAATAAGAGATTATAAAGAAAAAATAGAATTCAATCCTGAAAGATTGTCTGAAATAGATGACAGACTTGCAGATATCAGCAGTCTCAAGAGAAAATATGGTGCGGGCATTGAAGAAATATTAAAGTATAGAAAAGAGATAGAGATCGAGCTTGCAAATATCTCAAAGAGTCAGGAGAGATTGGAAGGATTAACCGCTGAAATAGAAAATCTTAAAAGAGAATTGAAGAAACTTTCCATAGAGCTCGCATCAGAAAGGGAAAGGACTGCTGAAAGATTTGAGTCTCAGATGGAAAGGGAGCTACGGGAGTTAAAAATGGATAAGGTTAAATTCAGGGTAAATTTCTCTTATGAAATCGATGATAGCAGTTATATACAGTATAAAGGGAAAAAAGTCAGACTTTTTCCAGACGGGATTGACAGGATAGAGTTTTTCTTCTCTTCAAATATAGGGGAAGATTTAAAGCCTCTGTCAAAAATAGCCTCTGGTGGTGAGCTTTCAAGGGTCATGCTTGCAATAAAAAACATATTGACTACCACAGATTCAATTCCCATTCTGGTCTTTGATGAGGTAGATGCAGGGATAGGTGGAGCGGTGGCAGAGGTAGTGGGAGAAAAATTGAAAAAGGTCTCAAAGAACCATCAGGTCTTCTGTATTACCCACCTGCCCCAGATTGCCAGTCATGGAGATGTCCATTTTCAAATAACAAAAAAGACCTCTGCAGGGAGAACAGTTGTATCAATCGGGGAGCTCAGAGGTGAAGACAGGGTAAATGAGATTGCCAGAATGACCGGGGGGAAAGTGATTACAGAGGCAGCAAAGAGGCATGCAGAGGAGATGATTAAAAAGGGGGGATGCCATTACAACAATAGTTAAAAAAAATTACCTATGAAGATTATCTTAACAAAACCATCACCTTTCCAGTATCATCAATTGCTTATTTCTTTCCGCTGAGCTCTTCAATTAATCTTGTTGCATCATCACCAGTCCAATTTCTCTGCCCCAATGCCCTTCCAATGATTTTCCCTTTTTTGTCAATCAAATATGATGCTGGAACTCCCCATGTCCAGTAACTATTGCTTATTTTACCGCTTTCTGATATTAAAATAGGGAAGGTCAATTTATATTTATCTACATAAGGTCTTACTATTTCTATTCCTTCTCTATCAATTGAGACAGCCAATACTGCAAAGTCATAGTCCTTAAATTTTTCATAGACCTTCTGAATTGACGGCATCTCCTCCATACATGGCTTACACCATGTTGCCCATATATGCAGGAGAACAATCTTACCTCTGAGTTCACTTAAACTGATCTTCCTGTTGTTTATATCCATGAGGGTAAAATCAGGTGCCTCAGTTGTGGAACTCAATTCCTGAATACCCATTCTGGAGAGATATAGCTTTATGGTATCTTCCCCTCCTTCTCCAGAGTTCGAACAAATAGGGATTCCCAACGTTAAGATTGTGATTAAAAAAATGTAATATCTGTTCATAATAATAAAAC
>JACQQJ010000012.1 GCA_016207035.1 Nitrospinota bacterium
ATACTCTATATATCAATTCCTGTAATTCTCCTCATTACATATTTACTTTACAGATTTTATCTTTTTGGGTGGGGTATGCCAATAACCATGTCACCATACATTTTAGAATATATAACACCCTGGTATTATTTCCTGACCGAGCTCAAGGTTATCGTCTTCCATTATCTGAGATTGCTGCTATTACCGATAAATCTTAATGTTGATCCAGATATCCCTATGGCGACTTCATTATCTGAACCTGCGGTTATTCTTTCAATTATTTCAATATCCATTCTCCTGTTTTTATCATATAGGTCTTACTCTCTATCTAAGCCTGTATCCTTTTCAATACTCTGGTTTCTTATCACCCTGCTGCCAACATCAAGCGTAATTCCCCTTCTTGATTTTGCTGCTGAACACAGACTCTACCTTCCAGCTGTCGGATTTTCAATTTGCTATGCCAGTTTAATAAATAAGATAAACAGATATACTATCGGGAAAATTATTATAATTATCACCATATTCCTCTTTTGTTTTGGGACGGTGCAAAGAAATATCATATGGAATGATGCAATAGGACTATGGCAGGATGCTGTCAAAAAATCTCCCAGCAAGGCAAGGGCTTATTATAACCTTGGTATTGAATATGCTCAGCAGAAACGATTCAGAGAGGCCATTATGGAATTTAAAAGGGGTATCAGGATTCTACCAAATCATCTCCTCTCCCACCTCATGTTGGGTAAGATGTATAAAGAAGAAGGGATGTTTAGAAAAACAATAGATGAGATGAAAATTGTCTTAGATTTAAAACCTGAAAAGATTGATGAACATGTGGATACCTACCTGGAATTATCCAATGCATATATAAAACTTGGTGATTTTAACAGGGCAGAGGAATCAATTAAAAATGGATTACAACTGAATCCCAAGAATGAAAAGCTCCACAATAACATGGCTACCATATATGGGGTGAAAGGCCTAATCGATGATGCAATTCATGAGTTAAAAACTGCTATATTAATTAAGCACGATTATGTAAAGGCATATTACAACCTCGGTCTCCTTTATGAAAAAAAGGGGCTCATCAAAGATGCAATAAGGGAGTTTAAAAGGGCTATTGAGGTCGATCCCGATAATGCTGAATCTCATCTGTTTTTTGGAGAGTTCTACAAAAGGAATGGTTCCTATGATTTAGCACTCTATCATCTCACGACGAGTATTAAACTCGACTCTGATAAAGAGAGGGTTAAAAATACAGAGATGATTATTAAAGAGATGAGGATGTAACTACCCTCTTCCCTGTCAAAATCTCAAGGCTTTCCTGTCCGTGATTGAAGAGCAGGTCTATGACGGACAGGAACGGGATAAATTCCCCATAGTTCTGCCTGTAAATCGGATGTCTATAATTATGAAATTCTATCTGGATCTTATTTTTAACAAAATCACTCTCAACAATATATTCTTTTGCGGCATCTCCTGTCAGATATTTGGATGCATTAAGCATTAGGCATATATTAATGAGTCTTTCAGTTTTATCTGCCTTTATATTTAAACCTGTCCCCAAGGTCTTTAATTGGGGATCAGATGCAAAGATTATCTTTCTCTTTAATCCCAAAAAAACTGCAAGTCTGTAAATGAACTCCATATCGAGGTCTATGAGATATTTCCACTCCTTTGACAGTATCCCCTCAAAAATGCCAAAATAGTCTTTGAAGAATGGTGCCTTTTTGTAATTCTGCTCAATACCTTTGAGATGTTTTTTTTGCCATTTAGTTTTTGTGTCAATCACGACATCTCTGATAATCTGTTTATTTTTTCCGATTGTGAGAACAGGGACAGTCAGCCATTGAATCCCCTGCCCTGTCTTTATTCTATTTCTGTTACGCCAACCGTGTTTGTCATACTGGACATCATCCAAAATAACAAAGGTATCACTTTTGAACATCTGGTCGAAGAAGCCGAGCCATGGGAGATAGCCAGGCTGCAATACGACAACAGTTACCGTTAAATCATGCATGAATCTTCTCTAATATCCTTTTAATCTTATCGGTAATTTTTATAATGTACTCATCTGTATATGGTGACCTGACAAACATGTTTATTACCCTCTGAGCTAAAAAATCAGTGTTTTGAAAATTTCCATCGTGATTATCGTGGTTAGCATGGAGTGGTTGTGAATAAAGGGCAGTTACAAGCTCTCCATCTTCTTTGAGCCCCATTAATAATTTTGGACGACAATTATGGTTTAATACACAGCTGTAACGGAAGAATGTCCCTACCCCATCTGAATACTCAGGATGTATGACAAAGTCTGTGTTAAGGTGTTTTTTATATAAAAGTGCATTTTCTCTTCTTGTGGAGAGATTATCCTCTATACTGTCCATGAGAAAGTCAAGCCTCTCCATCCATTCCTTTTTGTCTTTGTATCCTGTTACCTCCTTTTTTAATTCTACTGCAAAATCATGTTTGTTAGTTAAGATTGCACCTCCACCTCCTGCATCTATTATCTTTTCATAACCGAAACTAAAGATGCCGATATCCCCTAATGTTCCCAATTTGTCGCCATTGTTATATACTCCTCCAAATGCCTGTGCAGCATCCTCAATGACAAAAATGGATTTTCGCCTTGCATAATCAATTATCTCGTCAATTGGTGCAGGTTGACCGAAGAGATGCACTACAATTACTACCGCTGTTTTTTCTGTCAATACCTTTTCCATATCTGCAACACTGATATTATAGTTATTAAAAGATACATCACAAAATACAGGTTTAAGTCCACTCTTTGTAACAGCATCCACTAATGCCCTACAGCAGAAAGACGGTACTATAACTCCTGCTTCAGATGGTAAATTTAAAATACGCAATGATTTTATAATGGCATCTGTGCCTGAAGGGGTAAGAAATAAATAATCTGAGCCAATATATTTGCTGAGACGACTGATTAATTTCTTTTCATTCATTTTTTTTTGCAACGATATCAAATCTGTAGTGGGAGGTTTTAAGCTCCTTAGGCTGGGATAATATCTGTGGTGTACATTTTGAGTCTTCAATTATCTTTGACAGCATCTCTAAATCATAAAATAACCATTCATCTATTCTGTGAATCCCCGGTCGATCCTGCCTGCTGTATAGATTCAATTCCCTTTTCGTAAGCATTTTCATATTCTTAGAATCCGGTATATCACCTATCATGAAATAACCCCCCCTCCTGCAGACCCTTACTATTTCATGGATAGTTCTCACGGCATATTCATCATTGGGAAAGTAGTGTAAAACGCTGTAGCACAAAACCCTATCAAAGGTATCATCATTAAAGGGGAGGTCTTTTGTCTCGCCCATAACGAGTCCTGTAGGGGGGTCATTTTTTCGTGAATTTTTTATCATAGCCATTGAAAAATCAATGCCAAAGGAATATATCTCATTTCCATGGTGAGCCTGTCGAACCATTGATAAAAGAAAGCTGTTCCCACACCCTACATCCAAAAACCGCCCCTTATTCCTCATTGAACTGATGCGGAGTTTTTCTGCTATATCCTTTACCAGATATGAAAATTCGAGGTCTGATATAGGTCTGCCTACCATGCCGCAGGGGTCGGGATATTTATCTGCATTCCTATCCCATTCCATTCTTTTCTTGAATATTGAGGTGGAAGTATTGCTCATGAAATTATAAAATCACTTTGCCACCAAGGCACAAAGGGACACATTGAATTCAGAGTTAGAAGACAGAATACAGAAAAGAAAGAACAGGCAAAAATAATATCTGTCTTCTGTAATCTGTCCTCTATCCTCTAATCTACGATTTCATCTATTATATAATACGGTCTCTGCTGCACCCTGCTTGTTATCCTCGACAGCCTCTCATTGATAATCCCCAGGGTAATAAGCTCTACCCCTGTAAGGAAAAAGAGGATTGAAAGTGCAAAATATAGGGTGGTTGCAGGGAGGAACCTAAAGAGAAAGGATAAAAAAAGCACCGTGCTAAAAAAAATTGCAGATAAACCCATAAGGAAAAGTATAGATATCTGGAGGGGTTTTATTGAAAAGAGTATTATAAAATCCAGCAAAAGCATAAACAGACTGGAAAAATTGTAGCTTGTCTTTCCTGATTGACGACTTGAATTACCAATCTCAACCTCTGCTACTTTTGAAGCCCTCCACAGCATAAAGAATGCACTACTCCCCTCTCCTGCCTCACCATAATTTTCAATACCATCTTTCAATTCTCTCCTGAACGCTCTGAAGGGGCATCCAAGATCTCTCAGATAAATGCCTGAAAGGAATGATATAATGATATTGGCTATACGGGAGGGAATCCTTCGTGTAAAAATTCCACCCTTCCTTGCCTTTCTATACCCTATAACAGCATCATATCCATCATCTATTTTTTTGATGAACAGGGGAATATCTTCAGGATTATACTGGAGGTCGCCATCCATGGTAATAATAATTTTTCCTTTAGCATACTTTATACCAGCAGACGCAGCCCTCTGCTGCCCAAAATTTCTTGTAAGCTTGACGATCTTTATATAATTGTATTTTTTATGAAGTGTCTTGAGTAACTGGAGGGTATTATCTGTGCTTCCATCATCTACAAAGATTACCTCAAATTTTTCTTCACCTCTCTTGAGGACATCAACAAGTGAATGACTCAACCTTTCTACATTCCTCTCTTCATTTAAGAGAGGTATAACTACCGATATATCAATCTCCTCAGTTCGTTTTGCTTCGCTCACTGCAGGTTTAGAAATTGACTGCCCTCCAGGCCTCAAATCTCATCCTCTCTAAATATTCAGGTGTGAATTCCTCAGTAGTGATAACCCCCTTAGCAAACATGTATTTTGTCATATCTGCCTCTCTATCAATATATCCCTTTTCTTTGCATATCCTGTAAAGATCAGTGCCAGGGAGGGGTGTAACAATATAAAATGTTGCATAATCGAGCCCAAGAGTGACCAGCTCCTTTGCAAAATTTACCGTATTTTTTATCTGAGCCCTTGTCTCTCCCGGAAACCCTATCATAAAGAATCCCATGCTCTTCATTCCCAGCTCTTTTGTTTTTCTTATCAGGCGTGGAAGCCTCTTTAGATTAATCGGCTTCTTCATTACCTTTGTGAGTATCTCCTGATTACCTGATTCAATGGCAAAGGTTATATGATAACATCCACTTCTCCTCATTTTCGTCAGCATCTCATCATCAAGGGAATTGACAAAGGTTCCATTTGGGGTGGACCATGTGAAATCGAGTCTCCTATCTATCATACCATCAAAGATCTTCATTGCCCTCTCTTTATTAAACGAGAAGTTATCATCATCAAAATAAAATTCCCTATATCCCTGATGGGCAATTGTTTCAAGTTCTTTTAGGACATTCTCTGCAGATCTGAAGCGGTAATTCCGTTTCCCCCAGATAGATGATACATAACAGGTGGTGCAGCTGGCTGGACATCCCCTTGAACTCACGATCGGGGTAAAAGGGAGTCGGGAGGAATCTATAGGTTTCCCATGGGGGGAGTTTATCTGGGTGTATCGTGCAACATTGAGTAAATCTCTGGCTGGAAAAGGGAGGTCATCTAAATTCTGAATATAACCTGTTTTCAGCATTATTTTTATATCACCATTTTCCCTGTATCCAATACCATCTACAGTCTTTAAATCATCACCACTTTCAATCCTCTTTAAGAGATCCATAAAACTCCTCTCAGCCTCACCTAAGAGGACATAATCAATATACGGTCTTTTAAGGACATCATGAGGCATTACTGTTGTGTGGGCACCACCCATAATAACAAGAATATCTCTATCAATATCTTTTACAATCCTGCATATCCGATATGCCTCTTCACTCTGAGATGAAAATAATGCTGATACCCCTACCACATCAGGCTCGAAGTCCATAACGGCATTTTTTATGTTTTCAGCGGACATTCCGTATCTAATCCTCCCCTCATCAATCCTCTCATCATGCTCAAATCCCTCTGCAATAGTATCCAAAATCTTTATATTATATTTTTCTCTCAAGACACCTGCGAGATATGCCAGACCCATGGGGGGTGTTGCCCTCTTTGTCTCCTTGCCTTCAAATATAGTACAGGTCGGAAATACCAAGAGTATATTCCTGATCTTTCTTTTCATCATTATTATCCTATAAAATTTATCGGTATCTGTCAACTGCCGTTGAGCCTTCAAAATCAGCCATCCCCTTTGAAAGCATTTCAAGGTTTTTCTTTGCCTTTATATAGTCTGGTGCTATCTCCAATGACCTTTTAAATTCTGCTTCTGCCTTACTTATCTCCCCCTTTTTGGCATATATAATTGCAATATTATTATGTATCTCAGGGGAATAGGGCTTCATCATCAGTGCAATCTGATATTTTTGCATGGCACCATCTAATTCCCCTTTCATATCAAGGGCAATTCCCAGATTGTTCAGGGCATCAAAAAAGAACGGTTTTATACCCAGTGCAATCCTGTATTGTCGTATAGCATCGTCTATGAGCCCCTTTTCATAGTTGTATGCAAGACCTAATGCTGCATGAGGCCTTGCCTTTAACGGGGATTTTTTAACAGTATCTTCCCAGAGGGATACCCTGTCTTTCCATATGAAATTCCTTTTTATTGTGCATAAAGAAAAAGAGAGAAGAATGCTGATAAAAAGGCAGAGGACAAGGTTTGTCATTCTGACCCAGCTCATAAAGTATGTGGAGGGGAAGAATCTGGTTTTTGTGCCTATTTTTCCTATCAATCGGGCTAAAAAAATAGAAAATCCTACTGCTGGCAAATAGACCCTGTGCTCAGCAGCAGGGTCCCAAAGGGGGAATACACTGGATGTGGGCATTAAAGTTACAAAAAACCACATGATAGCGAAAGAGATAATAGGGTCTCTCCTGAAAAATTTATAAGAAACTATAACTATCAAAAAAATAATTACCATAGAAATTAAGGTTGAAAGGCTAAAAAGGGAGTTTATTGGTCTTATATCTGGATCAACATTGAGATTTATTGGGAAGAAAAGAAGTCTTAGATAATAGAAGATAATGACATTCAGTTCTGTGATAAGGTAGGTTAAGGGAGTAAAAATACCTGTTGCATCTCCAATTCCTGCCATGCCCAATTTAAAATATCTGACTATAGGGTAAATTGATGCAAGGAGAATAAATGGTAGAATAATTTTTAGGTTGTTTCTGAAAGGGCTTAACCCATTTCTTGTAGTAGAAATAAAAAAGAGGTAATAAAAAAGAACAATTATAGGGAGTGTAACAGCATCCTCTTTAGAGCCAAGGGCAAGGATAAAAAAGAAGCCAGAAGATAGGAGATAGAATAAAGTCATGAGTTGTGAGTCGTGAGACGTGAGTCTAAGCTTTTCCTGACTTTTGACTTCTGACTCCTGACTCCTGACCCCTGACCCCCTTTTATTGGCCTTTATAAACATAAACAGAGACAATAAATAGAAAAAGGCAGATAAAACTGAAGAACGGCTGATAATATATGTTACTGATTCAGTGTTCATGGGATGAAGGGCAAAGATAAGGGCTGCAGAAAAGGGGAGGAGGTGACTCTTTGCATCTTTCTCCAGTGTATACAAAAGGATAAGGTATATAAGTATACTTACTGATATATGGAGTGCAATATTTACAAGATGATAACCTATTGGAGATACCCCTCCTATGGAGTAATTAAGGGCAAAGGTGGCTAATAGTAAAGGACGGCTGAATATATCTGTTAATATCTGAGGTAAATTTGAGAGAGATTTAATCCTCTCACTTCCAAGTATATAAATTATATCATCAAACTGAAAGGCATTATGAAAGGTATTTACATATACTGCTGTTATCAGCAGTATGCCTATAAAAATACAGGTGATATGTCTTGACAGCTTCAAGATCCCTCCAAGTCAATTAAAGTTTACCATTAATATTGCCGATAATGATATTAGATTTTCTTACTCTTGACAATTTAAACTAATAAACCTAAATTTTTACTTGACAATTAGTTTTAACTGATGTATTTTTAATGAAAATTTTTGATGTGAGAAATTTACAATTTTTTCCTTGACAAACTCA
>JACQQJ010000134.1 GCA_016207035.1 Nitrospinota bacterium
TAAAATTTTCTTTTTTAAACAGTTCATTCAATAATTCTCTAACATGATGTACATTCTCGTCACTTATTTGCACAAAACAGCTTCCGCTCTCATGCAATAAATCCTTTGCCAAAAGAAGGCGATCACGTAGGTGTGTTAGATAACTATGGATGCCGAGTTCCCATGTATCGCGGAATGCCTGAATCATCTCCGGCTCTGCCGGGATGTCGGCGTCATTGCCGTCTTTGACATCCCGCTTATTCACAAACGGCTGAAAGTTTGAATTGTATTTAATCCCATACGGCGGGTCAAAATAAACCATCTGCACCTTGCCTGCCATTCCTTCTTTCTTCAAAAGGCTGTTCATGACAAGAAGCGAATCGCCTGCAATCAAACGATTTGTCCAGTCCTGTTCATGGCGGTAAAAATCAATGGCTTTGGTAAGCGGCGGGTCATTATCAGGCTGTTCAAAAAGAGAAGGCTGTTTTGGTTTGGTATCTTCTTTCAGAAAAGACTTGATAATCCTCTTCGGGTCAATCCTTTCATGAATATGCAGACTCACATTCTGAACTTCAAACTCCGTCCCTTCCTTTTTTCCTGCCCATGAGAGATAAGGGTCAATATGCGGGTCATGCTGATATTTCGTCCTGCCGTTTAACTTATCCGTTGCAGTAGAAACCAGCCCCACCGGCGGATTATTCTTCCGCTTCTTACCCTTGTGGGAATAAGATTCAACAGAAATTTCCTTGCCTTTTTTTTGTTTTTTTACAGCCATACTTTGCAACTCCTATCAGCACAGTTTATACAAAGGCATTTTTACTGCTTAGTATAATGCTTGTCAAACTCCTTAAATATTTCGGTGTTAAAAAATGACTTCTTTGGACTCTTTGGATTTTTAGGGTCAAGCACTCTAACTCTGCAGAATTTCTGATTCTGTTCTAACGACCTTCTTATTTTGTGATATTTCCCGTTTACTTTAAAATCGGAGTATCTGCCTTTTAGTTTCTGTGTCAGGTCATAATAGCCAATAGGATATCGCTTAAGAATATCTTCCTCTTGTAGATTGATTCTGATTGCAGAAGGGTCAGTTGAGTAGTTAACCAAAAGCGCATCGGTAGAAGAAGATTTTACAAATCTCGTTTCAAGTTGAAGTGAAATGTTAAAAGTCTTTGTTTCGTCAAAAGGATTTTCGTTTTCCTTTTGTGCAATATATCTTAACAGGTTTTCAATTTGCTTTTTGTCGGGATTGATCGAAAAACTTTGTGCCGTCTCAAACTCATGGAAAAAGGAGATAGGCATCAAGTAAAAATTATACTTGGAAAGGTCGTAGGTAAACCACTCTTTAATCAAAGTCAAATAATTTTTTAGTGTTGCTGTTCCGATTTCAAAGACCTTTTTACTCAAATGGAGGTCGTAGTTTTTAAAGTGAATTGCGTTATCCCTAACCTCCATTAAAAGAAAAATGTTATCAATGCACACTTTGGACATCTTGATTGACGGTTGTTCACATAGCCCTAAGCATCTATGAAGCCCAATTGTCATCGGGTTACCGCTTCTGTTAAGTTTGGGAATTGATGTTTTTAATTGATTACCCTTTTTGCCAACTTTTTGCGTCATTTCATAAATTGACTTCAGGTTATTTTTATTTTCTTTTATAATTTTTGCTTTCAGAAGCAGTTCCCAAGAGTTAGTCATCAATATTGCAAAAGTTTCCTCTCTATACTTAAAGTCTGGTTTGTTATAGATTTCAATAGCCGACAGGGCAGCACTTACAGACTTATCTACAAATGCTTTGTATCGTGGTGTCTTCATAATACTTTACCCTTAAGTGTGAAAATTTAGGCAAAGCGACCATTATCCTCTATTCTATCTATCACAAATTTATGCTCAAGGCATACTCCTGCTGACAAAGCAAGGTGCCCAGTTGCTGAAGCCTTTCAACAACCTTCAAACTTGTCCCCCGTATCAAGTACTGGGCAGGCTCTGCAAGTATTAAGCAGGGATCAGTATCTGTGGCTTCGTTTATTTTTGGCATAAATTCTGTTTATTCTCTCCGCAATTTGCGTTCTATTTCAATAGCCTTCCGTTCTTTGATAAGCTCTGTTGCCAGTTCTTCTTCTGTCGGCAGATAAAGCTTATATCGTGAAGTGAATATTCTTTTCTTGCCTTCAGGAAGCGTATACCTAACCACAGCATCATTCTTTTCAGCACACAGCACAATTCCTAAGGGTTCATTTTCTCCATCTACCATCTGTGTCCTTCTGTAATAGTTCAGATACATCTGCATCTGTCCTATATCCTGATGGGTCAACTTTCCTACTTTGAGGTCTATAAGCACAAAACTTCTTGTCAGACGATTATAAAAGACGAGGTCAATGTAGAAGTGATCCCCGTCAAGGGTTATGCGCTGCTGACGTGCAACAAATGAGAAGCCTTTGCCGAGTTCAAGCAGAAAGTGCTGGAGCTTGTCTATCAATGCCTGCTCGATATCCTTTTCCAAATGCTTCTCATGCTTCTCTAAACCGAGGAATTCAAGCACATAGGGGTCCTTTACAATATCGGAAGGAGAGGCAATATGGTGTCCCTTCTTTGCAAGTTCAAGCACTCCTTTTTTGTCCCTGCTTAATGCAAGCCGTTCAAACAGTAATGAGCAAATCTGCCGCTCAAGTTCCCTTGTAGACCATTGAGCGTTGACCGTTTCCGACTCATAAAAAGCGCGGGCTTCAGGTTTTTCCACTCTCAATAAAAGGCGGTAGTGTGTCCAGCTTAATTCTGAACGCAGTGCGTTCACTTTTGGATAGGCCAAATAAAAACTCCGCATAAACCATATATTTCTTTCATCAAAGCCTTTGCCAAATTCGGAAGACAAGCGACCAGCAAGTCCCTGAATGAGACCCTTTCCATATTCTGCGCGCTCAGCCCCTTTCTGCTCCTCCTCTACAATCACTTTTCCTATTTGCCAGTAAGCCTGCACCATTGCCACATTAACAGCTTTGAAAGACTTAACTCTGGCTTTCTCGAGTATGTCCTTAATATCTTTATAGGCTTTATCAAGCGTTATGACAGATTTATTTTTCATAATTTACTGACAAGTTGCGGATCAAGATGCGGTTCGTTTTCATACTTTTTCGGCTTCGGCTTTGAGGTGTCATAAGGGGCAAGGCCGACAGGCACTTCATTCTTGCGTTTGTCTGTTTCATGCTGATAAACTTCAACATCATTATTGACAGAACCCTTAGCTTTTCTCCCCCTTGCCATACCACTCCTCGTCCTGTAATCTTTGCCTCAATGTCCGAGCAGGGAGTTCAGGATATATCCCCTCTCTCAAAACCAGAATTATTGATGTTAATCGTGTGATATCGTATCATTTCAAATATCTCAACTTCAGCTAAAGTCTGAAATGAACAGGGTGTGCATGCAATTTGCCATCCTTCCAAAGTTTAACTGGATTATTGAATCTTTTGATTTTAGCTTCGCTCTTGCCCGCATTTTCTACCACATAGATACAATACTTACCGCCTTTGCCCTCGTCATTCAATTTTCTTGCGAATTCAAATTGAGTTTCTGTTATTTCTACTAATTCCGGGTTTTTATCCAGTTTTGATTTTACCTCAATATATTCGTATTCTTCATTGTTCATTTTAATCACAAGATCATAACCTTTGCCTTTATCAGATTTGATATTTAGCCAAAAAACCTCTATTAATTCGTCTCTATTATTTTTTAACTTAAAACCAAGATCGGTATCTTCTATTTTTCCATCTTCCTCAAAACGCTTTTTTAAAGCATTAAAAACATATTTTTCGCCCCATTCTCCGATTGCCTTTTTATGAACCAAAGGCAACTCTTTTGTTTTCTCAGATTCTTTTCCTTTCGACGCTTCATCACCTTTTGTATCTTCGCCTTCAGAAAACTTCCCTGCTTGGTCTTCAAGCTGAGGCGGCTCTGGAGGAACTGGCACCGTGTCTTCAATCTTACTATATACGTCAGCAGGACTGCATTCCGGAGTCCAGACATCATTATCTTTTGTCTCTGATTCTTTCTTTTTGTCTAATAAAGCAAGTGCTTCTCTTAATTCTTCAGGAGAGCGACCTTCTGTGAGTTTCAACTTGTATTTGGTATCTTCTGGAAGCTGGTCAAAAATGTCGGGCTTGAAGCAAAGCTTTTCTTTTAAGACATCAATATTAGGAGCATCTTTAAGATATTCATCAGGCAGTTCAGATAAAATTATTTCTGAAGGACTTTTTAAATTACCTTCTTTATCTATTAGCCATTTTGTCGTCTTTAGTGTTTTCAAAAATGTCGCATCAAATGTTTTTGTATAAATGGAATAATATTTCCATTCATACATCCCTTCGAAAAAGGATTTGGCCTTCCATCTATCCAGTAGTCCAAGGATTTTTAAAAGTATGCTCCATAGCAAAACGGATTTTTCTAAGTCAATCTCTTTACCCAAGAAATTTTCAAGGCCTTTCAGTTTAAAATCTTTCTGCTCGATATCACGTGTGTACATCTGGTTGTTTCGTAATCTGGATTTTTCCTCATTGCTTAAATCAGGATTGAATTTTATGCGATTAGGCACTTCCCTAACCCCAATTTTCTTCAAAAAATCAACTATACCTTTTTCCTTAAAGCTGTCATTCAATTTTTCAGACACAAAGGATACTAACTCATACCCGTCAAAATATTGTTTTAGTTCAGGGGAATTTAAATAAATCTCTCCTGGCTGTTTGAAATCATCTCCGGATGATAGAATAAAAGGTGTCTTTGATATTTTAAGAACAAGTTCTTCCTGTTTCGTTTTAGAATCTGTCTCATTGTAAAAAGTCAAAACTTTTTCAAAATCGTTAAGATATTCTTCTTCGCCAAGCTTTTGCCCCTTGTATTTTGGCAACGTAAATTTTATTATTTCGTCAAACGAGTCTGGGCGGCGTAATCCTAATTTCTTTAGAAAATCAACAGATTCCTCATTTTCGATAAATAGTTTCTTTACGGTTGGGTATTCGGATTTATATCCCGTCGGCAAATAAGCCTGAATCTCGCCTGATTCATTAAAGGGGGCAATGTGCGAATCGTCCTCAAGCCTTATGATCGGCTTTCCACGCAAGACACCACTTTTGTGTGAAGGTGTTTTCAACTCCCACAGTGATGACAGATCGATCAAACTGTTGTAAAAATTAATCATCCACTCATCATTCTTTCGGACAAAAAAATCAGCCGTTACCCTCTGTGCGAAGTCTTCAAAATCAACCTCTTCAATTTGAAGTTCCTTTATCAAGTAGTCTCTCAATTCCCTCGTGCGGTCGTAAGTAATACCGGTATCTGCCCAACATTTTTTTGAAAAAAGAAAATTAATGTCATCCGTATCAAACAGATTAGCCAGTTCTTTACCACGAGCTAACAAAACATCTGTAGCTTTTGCAAACTTACCATCGTGGGTTGGCAACAGATCCTCGTCGCCAAGAAAATTTTCTTTTACCTTCCGAAAGATATGATCGTATATTGGCTCGCTTTCGCAATGGTCAGTCTTCAAGGGCAAAACGTTTAAAAAATTAGTGTCAAGATATCCCAATTCTTTGAGAATCGAAAAGCTTTGAGATACCAGTTCAGCCGTCTCTCTGATAAGAGTTTTGTTCTGTTTATTCTCCGAGGGGATATTTTCTCTATTTGGTGTAGTCCTATAAGGCCCTTGAATCAAGAAATTAAGGTATGTAGGTTTTTCAGTGGGGAAAAACACGATGAGTTTTGAATTCTTCGCCGGTACGATTACTTCTTTGTTATCTTTACCTTTCTCAATTTTGAAAGCTACCTCAACCTTAAGGTTAGTATCGCCAGTGGTATTCAATTGAAGTTGCCTTTCAAATATCAGCCATTCTTCATCCTTAACGGTTTGCTCATTGATCTTAGATATAACATAAACTTTCTTATGATTTATCCCCTGCTTAATGTCTCGGATATAATTACCAGATTCCTGTCCTTCGATATGCCAAATAATCTCTTCAATATGATGTAGGAAGAGTAATGTTCTGACCCCTATCTCACGTAATCGTTTGGAAACTTCGTTAAAGGCTTCTTCGGGAAGAACTTCTTCATGATTAAAAGGAAAAATAAATAATGTTTCATCGTCCTTAATGTCCATTGTTTTTTTGATAGCTTGAGGCAGAACATAGTTTTCGATACAAAAGGCTTCTTCACCAGAATGAATTTGTGGAGTGTTTGTATAGGCATAAACAGACTTAAAGCCAATCCCGAATTTGCCTATTTGCGTTAGATCATCTTTTTTGGTTCCCTCGACTAATCCACAAATCCCGCGCACGTCGGCTTCATCGAATAATTTCCCATTGTGACGGATTTCCAATCTATTATTGAAAAGATGGAAACCTATACGCACGGATTTTTTAGCTCTGGCACCTGCATCTTCAGCATTTTGAAGTATTTCATAAATAAAATGAGTGCGGTCGCTATATAAATGAGCAAGAAGCACCGGACCATATCTGACGATGTCTGTCCCGTATTTTTTAATATTCTCGTCTGCAATTTTTTTGTAATCACTTCGCATTATTTTTGTTCCTTTTTGAAGAAAAGGGAAAAATTAAAAATTAGGAACAGCAACCATTATCCTGTTATCCTCATCACAAATTTAGACTCAAAGCATACTCCTGATGTTAGAGAGCAGAGTATCTCCCCTTTTCCAGCCAATATGCTGAAGCCTTTCAATAACCTTCAAACTTGTCCCTGTAAGTATTAAGCAGGGATCCGTGTCTGTAGCCTCGTTGCTCTTTAGCATATTGATTAATGTTTACCGCCTTTGTCAGGACCGATGAGCTTTAATATTTTTATTTATTTCAGTTTGGCAAGATTATTTTCTATAGCAGTTGTACTAATTTTAAGCGATTTTGAAAGCTCTGGGATTGTAACAAATTTGTTTTGATTTATAATATCTAATATCTTCATTTCATTGTCCATACTGAAAAAACATATCTGCTATCCGCTCTTTTCTCTTTACGGAAATATTTCAGTCATCGGCATGTTTTCTATTCAAAATATTTTTCCTCAAACCAAAAAAATTAGCTATGATTGTCTGATATGCCTCACACGGTGTCCAGCAGTTTGGACATAACCCTTTCTTTATCTCTCCCCTCACTGTATCTGCCTCTTTACCGGAAAGTATTTTTTTTAAATCATAGCCATAATCCCTGATATTACCAATGCTTCGGTTATACATGGTGCATGGATAGACATCCCCGGTTGGAGATATAAAGCACGATGCAGAGAGTGCCTGGCATGGTAAAGGGGTTCGTGAATTCCTGAGAAATGATCTGGCCAACTTCTGATATTTATTTTCAAGATAGTCTACAGGAGAAAAAAAGTGGTTGCCCCTCTTTTCTCTAAAATCCTGAATAGTTTTATAGAGCACATCAGCGTCTGGAGAATTTATATTGAGATTGTCATAATAGTGAGGTGATTTCTGGACAATATTGAGGTGGAACTCATTATATTCTAAATCTTTAATAATTCCCTTTACATACCGAAAGCTCTCCTCCAGTTTATCCACATTCTTCTCTGTGAGGGTCATACCAAGAAACACCTTAAAACGCCTGTTATTCATCTTCCTCAGCTCTACAAAGGTCTGCAGTGTCTTTTCAAAACTATGAGGGATACCCCGCATCTCCTCATGTATATCTTTATATCCATCAAGGCTTACGGTCATTAATAATTTTTTTGGATTAAACTTGAGTATATTCTCCATAGCTGATACTATCCTGTCCGGGAGAAAACCATTTGTGGCAAAATGTAACAAATAAAGGTCCCTGCAATTCTTAAGAATTACCTCGACGACATCTACGATATCCCTTCGTAAAAAGATCTCTCCACCGCTTAAATCCATCCATAAAAATTTATTTGATTTTGAAAAAAAGGCCTCAACTTCACTCAGGCTGAATTCTTCGGGATTATCTTTTTTCCAGATATTGCACATAATACACCGTGCATTACAATTAAAGGTCAACAAAAAATTCAACTTCATAGGAAAATCTAATACCTTAAAATTTGAAACAAATGATTTTTGTGCTAATTTGAAAAGCTGTCTCATATTGAGTTTTTATTTAAAAGAAAGGGACAAGAAGAATTTGTTTTTAATTCTGTGCGATGTCCCGAATGAAGATGATGAGTATTTTATTTTGAGGTTAAAGGATATATCTGCTCAGGTCCTCATCCTTGACAACATCCTGAAGTTTCTCTCTGACATACTGTGCATCTATCACAAATTTCTTCTCTTTTTTATCAGGGGCGTTAAAGGATATTTCATCCAGTAATCTCTCCATAATTGTATGGAGCCTCCTTGCCCCTATATTTTCCATCCTGTTATTCACCAGTGCTGCTAAGGATGATATCTCTGCAATTGCATCATCAGTAAAACTTACATCCACACCCTCAGTTTTTAAAAGCTCCACATACTGCTTGATAAGGGCATTCTGAGGTTCTGTGAGTATCCTTATGAACTCCTCCTTACCGAGGGAGTCGAGTTCAACCCTTATGGGAAACCTGCCCTGCAGCTCTGGAATGAGGTCAGAGGGTTTTGATACATGGAATGCACCCGCTGCAATAAAGAGGATATGATCAGTCCTCACCGTCCCATATTTTGTACTTACCGTAGAACCCTCTACTATGGGGAGGAGGTCCCTCTGAACCCCCTCCCTTGAAACATCCGGTCCATGACCTGACTCCCTGCCAGCCACCTTATCTATCTCATCTATAAATATTATCCCTAACTGCTCCACACGGTTTATCGCATCCTTAATCACCTTATCCATATCTATAAGTTTCTGCGCCTCCTCCTGGGTCAGAATGGTAAGTGCCTCTGATACCTTTACCTTCCTCCTCTTTTTCTTCTGGGGCATAATACTTCCAAGCATATCCTTTATATTTATATCCAGATCTTCAATGCCGGTATTTGAAACTACCTCAATCATCGGCATCATCCTCTCCTGTAATTCCAACTCTACTGACCTTTCAGTTAATTTACCTTCCCTTAAATATTTTCTGAATTTTTCCCTTGTATCCAGATAATGTTTTTGTCCTGTCTCATCCGCCTCTACCTTTTCATCTGCTCCCCTTTTGACAGATGGCGGGGGAGGCAGAAGGAGGTCGAGGAGTCTCTCCTCTGCATTTGCCTTTGCCGCTTCGCTTACCTCGGATGCCCTCTCCTCTCTCACCATATTCTTTGATACCTCCACCAGATCCCTGACCATGGATTCCACATCCCGTCCCACATATCCAACCTCTGTATATTTTGATGCCTCTACCTTAATAAAAGGTGATTTTGTGAGCCTTGCAAGTCTTCTGGCGATCTCAGTCTTCCCTATACCGGTAGGTCCTATCATGATTATATTTTTTGGTGCTACCTCTTCTCTCAGCTCCGGTGAGAGTTGTTGTCTCCTCCAGCGGTTCCTCAAGGCAATAGCAACAGACCTCTTGGCATTTTTTTGCCCTATGATATACTTATCCAGTTCCTCAACTATTCGCCGTGGAGTTAATTGTGCCTCTTTGTCCAAAACCTTTTCTACTGGCAATTCCTCTATTTTTTTAGCAAGCATTTCCATTTTTATAGTTCCTCAATAATTATTTTATCATTTGTATAGATACAGAGAGAGGCGGCTATTTTCATTGACTCTTCAGCAATCCTCTTTGCATCCAGATTTGAATACATGGCTAACGCCTTGGCAGCAGCCTGTGCATAGGCACCTCCTGAACCTATACCAACGATACCATCGTCAGGCTCAATTAAATCCCCTGTCCCTGATATTATAAAGGAGGAATCCTTGTCAGCAACTGCCAGAAGTGCCTCAAGCCTCCGCAACACCCTGTCAGTCCTCCAGTCCTTTGCAAGTTCCACTGCTGACCTGGTTATATTTCCGTTGTATTTCTCCAGCTTTTCCTCAAACTTTGTAAAGAGGGTAAAGGCATCTGCTGCTGCCCCTGCAAAGCCTGCAATTATCTTATCATTATACAGCCTCCTCACCTTCCTTGCATTATGCTTCATCACCGTATTACCAAAGGTCACCTGTCCATCACCGGCAATGACCACCTTACCACTGTGTCGTATAAGTAATATTGTAGTTGCGTGAAAAAGTTCCATTGTTTCATTGCCCCATTGTTTCATTGCTTTAATTTTTGATTTGTAAACTGAATTAGCTGATTAATCTCTTTTGGTAATTCGTTCAATTCATTTAAAATGTATTGATATTGCTCGTCAGTTAGCATCTTTCTTAATTTTGATTTCTCGTTCCAGTCCAATGATTCTTTTGTTGAACCAAAACTGTAATGGTAAAATTTAACTTTATCTTTTTTTCCAAATCTTTCGAAACCTTCTGCAATAATGACAGAAATCGAGTCAACGGCAGTAACAAATTGAACACCAACTGTTTGTTTTGCAAACAAATCCCAATTAATAATAATATCCCAAACATAATTCGATAACCTTAATGCCCTTTTATAACAGTCAATATCATTTAACATCAAATACTTCATAATAGCAATGAAGCAATGGAACAATATTTGATTTCATGCCTTCGGGTGCGCCTTGTCATAGACCTTCATTAATTGATCAAGGTTTACATGGGTATATCTCTGCGTCGTTGACAGACTTGAATGACCCAATAACTCCTGAATTGCCCTCAGGTCAGCCCCACCTTCTAAAAGATGCGTGGCAAAGGTATGCCGAAGGGAGTGAGGGCTCACATGCCTTGCTATTGCACCCCGCCTTGCATATTTATCTACAATATTCCACCCACTCCTCGTTGTCAATCTCCCTCCACGCAGGTTTAAAAAAAGTGCCTTGCCATCAATTTCTTGACCTTTGCATCTTATCTCTTTCCTCTTATTCAGATATTCTCTTATAGCATGGCAGGCCTTACTACCAAGAGGGACAATTCTCTCCTTCCTCCCTTTGCCCAATACCCTTATATACCCCTTATCTAAATCCACATCAGTTACATCTAAAGAAATAAGTTCGTTTATCCTTATACCAGCACCATAGAGGGTCTCAAGAATAGCCTTATCCCGTAAACCTGACAAGGTTTTAGTATCGGGTGTATCCATTAATCTGAATGCCTCATCTATTGGCAAAAAGGATGGTAATTTTTTTACCTGCTTTGGTGTAGCTACCAACTTTGCTGGGTTTTTCTGCAAATACCCCTCACGGCAGAGATACTTGAAAAAAGTCCTTAAAGTAGATAACTTCCTCGCCATTGAACTGCTGCAATTCCCATTCTTATATAGACTGCCAAGGAATGTCCTTATAACCACATTGTCTATCTTTTTAATATCAATACTGCTGCTCCCATCAGGACATAAATTCGTTTCTCTTAAAAATTTTTCAAACTGCTCCATGTCTATAGAATAATTCCGCAGCGTATTTTCCGACACATTCTTTTCCGCCTGAAGGTATCTCAAAAATTGCTCAATATACTGGTTCATAATAAAAGGCAATTTACCTCTTCACCCCGTTAGATATTTGCAATTGAATGGGAATAATTCTATTGTAAGTCTATTATCTAACGGGTTTCATCACATACACTGCCGTTGCCTCTGTCCAATCGGTCGGCTCAATCTGATTGAATCTCTTTACCAAAAGTGGACTGCACCCCTGGGTTTATACTCGGGCTCTGCTGAATATTCAACTGCTTTGCACTACTTTAAGTCCCATTGATTGAAAATGGCTGTCAAAAGTGAAGGCTGTATCCATCTTCAATCTTTCCATCACCGCAAAACTTGTGCAGTCTGTATAACTGAAATCCTTATCTTTATATTTTAAGAAAATCTCCCATGCCCTCTCTTCGTCCTCATCTTTTATTGAAATAAGGCTGACAAACTTGCTGCTCTTTAAACTATGTCCAAAATCTTTAGCAACATTCCATCCGAGCCGGCATCTTAAAAGGGTTATTGTTTCATCAAAAACAAAATTGGTTGTTATGAGCGGGATTTTATTGATTTTCAGGAAATATTTAGCTTTATTGTGGTCAGGGTCTTTTTTATCAACAATTGCATACCATGCGCCAGTATCAACGAATAGCCTCCTCATTTCCTCTTCCCTTTTGCATAAAGGAATCTATCATGTTCTCTTGCCACGGAAGAGCCATCACCAGTCCCAAGTCCTATTATTCCCCAAATAGGATCCTCCTCTGTTTTTACAGTCTGGCGTGACAATTTTTCGCTAATCAATTCTCGGATGATACTCGAAAGGCTTTTCTGAGTTTTCTTTGAAATTTCCATAAGTATCTGATATTGCCAGTCTTCAAGGGATATCTGAGTTCTGTGTTTTGTAGTTTCCATAAACCTTCCTCCTGTAGTTACATCTTACATCATATGGTATAAAATGTCAATTTTGATGGCTTAGGTTCAAGATTTTCCAATCCCACTCCATACTTATTTATCAGTTCCAACAAATACCATCTCCCCTCTCTCTGCATCTGCATCCACTATAATCTTATCACCATCTTTAAATTCACCCTGAAGTATCTTGAGTGCCAGGGGGTCCTGGATATTCTTCTGTATAGCCCTCTTTAGTGGTCTTGCACCATAGATTGGGTCGAAACCCAGCTTTGAGAGAAGCCCTTTTGCCTTCTCGGTAAGATTAATACTGATATTTCTTTCCTCCAGCCTTTTTTTGAATCTTGATAACTGTATATCAATAATCTTTTTTATCTGCCCTATATTGAGATTATGGAAGATTATTATATCATCTATGCGATTCAAAAACTCGGGTCTGAACTGCCTTCGGAGTTCATCCATAATCCTCTGCTGCATCTCCTGATATTCCCCGTCCTCTCTCAGTTTTGCTACATACTCTTCAGTGTCAGGGTCAAGCCCTTCTATCTTTTCTATCTTTAGTCTCCTCTCACCCATCTCCTGAACAAGAGGGCTTGCTATATTTGAGGTCATTATAACAACGCTATTTTTAAAATCCACAGTCCTCCCATGCCCATCGGTCAGCCTTCCATCATCAAGTATCTGAAGGAGTATATTAAAGACATCCTGATGCGCCTTTTCTATCTCGTCAAATAGTATAACCGAATAGGGTCTTCTCCTCACAGCCTCCGTTAACTGTCCACCCTCTTCATAACCCACATATCCTGGGGGTGCCCCGATCAGCCGTGATACTGTATGTTTTTCCATATACTCAGACATATCTATCCTTACCATATGCTGCTCACTATCAAACAAAAATTCTGCAAGTGCCCTTGCCAGCTCTGTTTTTCCAACCCCAGTTGGCCCCATAAAAATAAAAGAACCTATGGGTCTGTTTAAATCCTGCAGCCCTGCCCTTGCCCTCCTCACTGCATCAGAGACAGCCCTTATAGCCTCATCCTGCCCTACAACCCTTAGTTTTAACCGCTCCTCCATCTTTACCAACTTCTGGATTTCCCCTTCCATCATCCTTGCCACAGGGATACCTGTCCATTTGGCAACAACCTCTGCTATATCCTCCGCATCCACCTCCTCTTTTAAAAACTTCTCATCACTCTGAAGCCCTGACAATCTCTTATTTTCAGCCTCAAGTTCTTTTTGTAACTGTAATAATGTCCCATATCTGATCTCTGCCACCCTCCCCAGATCTCCCCTCCTCTCTGCCGACTGTTCTTCAATCTTTGCCTTCTCAATCTGCTCCTTTACTGATCTTATCTTTTGTATAGATTCCTTTTCCCCCTTCCAGTGGAGCTTCATCTGATTACTCTTCTCTTTCAGTTCAGATAGCTCCCTGTCAATTTTTTCCAATCTATCCCTTGATACCTCATCAGACTCCTTTTTAAGAGCCTCTCTCTCAATCTCATACTGCATGATTTTTCTCTCTATCTCATCAATATCTGTGGGAAGGGAGTCTATCTCTATCCTCAGATGTGATGCCGCTTCATCAATAAGGTCAATTGCCTTATCAGGGAGGAATCTGTCAGTAATGTATCTATGGGAGAGTGTTGCAGCAGCCACAATGGCAGAATCCTGTATCCTTACACCGTGATGAACCTCATACTTTTCTTTGAGCCCCCGCAATATAGCAATTGTATCCTCTACTGTGGGCTGCCCTACATACACGGGCTGAAACCTCCTCTCCAGTGCTGCATCCTTTTCTATATGTTTTCTGTATTCATTCAGTGTGGTAGCCCCTACACAGCGGAGCTCCCCCCTTGCCAGTGCCGGTTTAAGCATATTTGATGCATCCATTGCACCCTCTGCAGCCCCTGCACCGACCAGGGTATGGAGTTCATCAATAAACAACATCACAGCCCCATCAGATTCGGCTATCTCTTTGAGAACCGCCTTCAGCCTGTCCTCAAATTCACCCCTGTATTTTGAACCTGCAATAAGGGCTGCAATATCCAGTGCAACGAGCCTCTTATTTTTCAAGGTCTCAGGAATATCACCGCTGACTATCCTCTGTGCCAGCCCCTCTACTATGGCGGTCTTCCCAACACCAGGCTCACCAATGAGAACAGGGTTATTCTTTGTCCTCCTTGATAAAACCTGGATTACCCTCCTTATCTCATCGTCTCTGCCAATGACAGGGTCTAACTTCCCCTTTCTCGCCAAGTCCGTTAAATCCCTGCTGTATCTTGACAGTGCCTGATATTTCTCTTCCGGGGTCTGGTCAGTTACCCTCTGACTCCCCCTAATATCAATGAGAACTTTAAAGATATTATCCTTTGTAATACCTTCTGCGGAAAGAATCTTTGAAGATACCCCACCCTTTTCATCAGTAATGGCTGTTAAAAGATGCTCTGTGCTGACATATTCATCCTTTAATCTCTCCGCCTCTTTAAAGGCATTAGAAAAAATCTGATTGAGCCTCGGTGTAATAAATGCCTGCCCTATTGCACCGCCATGAACCTTCGGTATTTTATTTAATTCATCTTCAATCTTTTTAATGAGATTTTTAGGGTCTGCACCAAGTTTTTTAATAATCGGCTGGACTATCCCATCACTCTGGGCAACAAGGGCATAGAGGAGGTGCTCCACATCAATTGCCTGATGCTCACGTTTTTCAGCAATATTCTGTGCCTCCTGCACAGCCTCCTGCGCCTTCAATGTAAAACGGTCAAAACGAATCATATAGGATAGGAAATATAACTAACAAATTTTGATGCTGCTATTATGAGCGTAAGTCAGCCAATGATTTAATTACCTTTGTTTTATCTTCTTTCAATTCTTTTTCGCCTTTTCGTATTTTAACCAATACATCCATAGCCTCAGCAAGATGTTTTTGCAACAGTTCATATTCCTGACGACGAACTACTATTAGATCGTCACCACTGGTTATTCTTTTGGGAATAGCAAGTGTAACTCCCATTTTATTTCACCTCGAGAAATATATTATCACAAAATATTTTTATTGGGAATGTTTCAACCTCCCTTACCTTTTTCCTCTCCCCGGCGAGAGGGGGATTTTCATCATTCTCATCAGAAATCGAGCGGACTTTTGACCTCTTTGACGGTCTGGCTTCTGTTTGGGGTAAGATGGAATAAGTGGACACCAAAGTTTTGGAAAGCTTCTGAAACCATGTAGACAAATGACGAATCAACAAGGACGCCCACAACTGCAACTAACAGCATATATCACAACACTCCCTTTATTGAAAATATAATGTTTCTGAATTACTATACCCTTTCCCCGTTCTCTACCCTTATCAGGACAGATTTATCGAATACAACATCAAGTTTATCTATCTCTGATAGCGCATGCTGGACATCCTCTTCTTTTGCAGAGTGGGTCATTAAAACAAGGGGAACCCCACCCTTTTCTCCCCTACCCTTCTGAATAACAGAGGCTATACTAATAGAGTGATTGCCGAGTACACCTGAAATCGTTGATAAAACACCTGGTTTATCCAGCACAGAAAATCGTATGTAATACTCTGAAACAATATCCCTTATACTTTTAATTTTGACATCCTCAATATACCTTGGCAGGAAAGAGAGTGGGGAAACCCTATTCACACCCCCATTCAATATATTTCTGCTTATCTCAAGGACATCACTCATTACAGCGCTCCCTGTAGGGAGTGCACCTGCACCCTTTCCAATCAGCATATTCTCACCTACCATATCGCCTGTCACCTCAATGGCATTCAAGACCCCGTTGACCCTTGATATGGGGTTCTCTTCCCTGACCATGGTAGGATGGACCCTGACCTCTATCTCGCTCCCTACCCTCTTTGTTATAGCGAGAAGCTTTATCCTGTAACCGAAATCCCTTGCAAAATTTATATCTATGGGAGTTATCATTGAAATCCCCTCCGTATAAACCTTTTCTAAATCAACCCGTGCACCAAAGGCGAGGGATGCGAGGATGGTAATCTTGTGGGCAGAGTCTATACCATCAATATCAAAGTTAGGATTAGCCTCTGCAAAACCGAGGGCCTGTGCCTCCTTTAACACCTCATGAAAGGATTTACCTTCATCGCTCATTTTACTCAATATATAATTGCATGTTCCATTTACTATACCGTATATAGACTGAATATTATTTGCAGGAAAGCCTTCCTTAATAGACCTTATAATCGGGATGCCACCCCCTACACTTGCCTCAAAACCAATATCAACACCATTCCTGCTTACCGTCTCAAATATTTCAATGCCATCTTTCGCAAGGAGTGCCTTATTTGCCGTTACCACATGCTTTTTATTTTTGAGTGCATGGAGTATGAATGTCCTGGCAGGCTCGTAACCCCCGATCAATTCAATTACAATATCAACAGAGGGGTCATTCAGAATCACATAGGCATCTTTTGTAAGTATATTTTTCTCTACCTTTACCCCCCTATCCCTCTCTATATCTAAATCGGCAATCCATTTTAGGTTTAATTTTGCACCGAGCTTCCTCTCAATAATACCCTCGTTTTGCCTTAAAATCTTCACAACACCTGCACCAACTGTCCCAAATCCTATTAAGCCGAGGTTAATTGATTTCATATGAATGCCTTGTATTAGTTCTCACCTTTATAATATCTCTTTTATCCCTCTGATCGCCTGTCTTATTCTGTGCTCATTTTCTACCAGTGCAAATCTGACAAAGTCGTCCCCACCTTCGCCAAATCCTATTCCTGGTGAGACCGCTACCTTTGCCTTATCCAGCAGAAGTTTAGAAAATTCAATAGAACCGACTCTTCTGAATTGTTCAGGGATCTCAGCCCACACGAACATGGTAGCCTTTGGCTTCTCAATTTCCCAGCCAATTCTGTTCAGCCCTTCTACCAGTACATCCCTGCGCACCTTATAGGTATTACGGACCTCCTCAACACAGTTCTGTGGACCATTCAACGCAATAATACTGGCAATCTGAATAGGCTGAAATACCCCATAATCAAGGTAACCCTTCAATTTTTGCAGAACATTGATGATTTCTTTATTCCCCACACAGAAACCAACCCTCCATCCTGGCATATTGTAGCTTTTTGAAAGGGTGAAAAACTCCACCCCTACATCTCTTGCCCCCGGGACCTGCATCATACTCGGTGCCTTATATCCATCAAATACAATATCCGCATATGCTAAATCGTGGATCACTATTAAATTGTGCTCTTGAGCAAAGGCAACCACCTTTTCAAAAAACTGCAGTTCAACACATGCAGTTGTAGGATTATGGGGGAAACTCATAATAATAACCTTTGGTTTTGGCCAGTGTCTTTTAAAGATATTTTTCAGGTCCTCAAAGAAGTCATTGTTCTTGGTTAACGGTACTGTTACTACATCGGCACCGGCAATAATAAATGCATAGGTATGAATGGCATAAGTTGGTGAGGGTACCAAAACCGTATCTCCAGGACCGCAAATAGCCAGAGCCAGATGGGATAAACCTTCTTTTGAACCGATGGTAACAATTGCCTCGGTCTCACAATCAAGATTTACATTGTAATTCCTCTTATACCAATCAGTAATTGCAAGCCTCAATTTTTTTATACCCCTTGATGAAGAATACCTGTGATTCTGAGGTTTCTGTGCAGATTCCAATAACTTCTCAACAATATGGGGAGGTGTGGGCTGGTCTGGATTCCCCATTCCAAAGTCAATAATATCATCTCCCCTCTGCCTTGCCTTTACCTTCAGATCAGTTACTACACTGAGAATATAGGGGGGGAGTCGCTCTATTCTTTGAAATTTATGCATAGCTAAAAAGTGCACCACTCAACAGAACACCAAGTCACCAGAAAATCAGAATACTGGTGACGGGTGACTGGTGCTCTGGTTACTTAACATCCTTGCATTATAAGAACTCCTGACAAAAGGACCTGACTCTACATGTCTGAAGCCCATCCTTTCGCCCTCATATTTATAATAATCGAAGACATCGGGTTTAATATATTCTATCACAGGCAGATTCTCCTTTGTTGGCTTTAAATATTGTCCGATAGTCAAGACATCACACCTGATCTTCCTCAGGGATTCCATAACATCTATCACCTCATCAGCCCTCTCACCAAGCCCTACCATAATTCCTGACTTTGTGACGGCATCAGGGTAAAAATCTTTCACCCTATCAAGGACATTCAAAGATCGCTCATAGCAAGCCTGTGGTCTTACCTTTTTATAAAGCCTTGGAACAGTTTCAAGATTGTGATTATAAATTTCGGGTCTCATTTCTGCAACTGTCCTGATTGATTCTGTCGAGCCTGAGAAATCTGGTGTCAATACCTCAATAGTAGGACATATATAATCCTTGCCCTCCCACGCCCCTCCTTTGACCACCCCCGACCCATCCACTGCGACCCGTCCGCTGGATGGGTGCCCCGTGCCCCGCCCTCCTTCTAAAGGAGGGGACATATAAAGCCTTCGAATTGCATCAATAGTCTTTGCAAATTGTACGGCACCCTTATCAGGGAGATCATCCCTGTTGACAGAGGTTATAACCACATGTCTCAAACCCAGTTTCATCGATACTTCAGCTACCCTGAGCGGCTCATCATCCACAGGCAGCATAGGATGCCCCTTATTAACTGCACAAAATCCACAATGTCTTGTGCAAATATTGCCAAGGATCATAAATGTCGCGGTAGGTTTTGAAAAACATTCTCTTAAATTAGGACATCTGGCAGATTCACATACCGTATTTAACCCTTGCATCCGCAATAGAGACTTAATTTCATGCAGTCTTTTATTGCCTCCACTATGTAATGGGTTTGTCGAACCATATTTTTTTATTAACCAAAATGGTAATCTGCCACTCATTATTTAAATGTATATCTTTAAAAAAAAATGGCGACCTTCAGGGTCGCCTATGAGAGATTCTCAATATTCTCACACTCCTCTTTAGCTCTTATGCATTGAACCTTATCTTCCCTGCCCTCTTCTCTCTTGCCTCCCTCATAGTTTCAACAGTAACTATAGTATAACCCATCTCCCTTGCATGTTTTTCTACCCCCTTCCGTGCTACATCCCTGGCAAAGAAGGGGATATTCTCTAAAAACCTCAATGCCTCGTCACTCCATGTAATTTCTATACCCCCATGCCCTGACTGGAGATTCTCGATTTCATCATCAAGACCATATTTAATTCCTGTCTCCAGATTTATTATCTTTTTTTCGCCATTTTCAGGTCTATACTGACACCATGGGTCATCCCCCATATAGTCTCCGTTTGATGATAATGCCCTTGCCCTGCATCCTCCACAGAGGAGTTTATATTCACAGTCCTGACATCTTCCACTATATTCCGGATGTCTCAGTCTTTTAAAGACATCGGAGTTCCACCATATATCAGGAAAGCTCTCATCTCGTATATTACCAACTTCAACTGGCATATAGGGACATGGTGTTACCTTACCCTCTGGTGTTATACGACAATAGTTCGTCCCTGCCCGGCATCCGCCAATGTAACCATTTAAAAGGGATGACCTTGGGTCAGACTTATAGGCTATCCTCTTAAAATGAGGTGCACACTTTGGCCTTATCATCATCCCTTTAAAATTATCATGAATCTCATAGATGTATGAGAGCATATCCTCATACTGCTCAGCTGATATATCTGTCATTTTCTCACCCCTTCCCGTGCAAACAAGAAAGAAGAGATTAAATACCCTGGCACCAGTCTTATAAGCAAATTCAACTATTGAAGGTATTTCATCATAATTACCCTTCGTTACCGTAGTCTGTATCTGAAATTCCAACCCTATCCTCTTTATCTCTTCAACCCCTTTTATGGTATTATTCCATGCCCCCTTTATACCCCTGAACGAATCATGCACCTCTGCCTGGAGAGAATCTATGCTTACACCAACACCCTTTATACCATTCTCCTTTATTTTAAGGGCAATATCTGCTGTTATAGGTATCCCATTGGTTCCAAGGACTGTTAAAAAACCCTTCTCAGATGCATACCGTGAAATCTTAAATATATCTTTACGAAGCAGAGGCTCTCCACCTGTCATGATAAGAACTGCTTTAGGATTCACTTCAGCCATCTGATCAACGAGTCTGAAACACTCCTCAGTAGAAAGCTCATCTGTTAAATCACCAGTGAGATAAGACGCATCAAGATAACAGTGTGCACATCGCAGGTTACACCGCTTAGTTATATTCCAGGAAATGATATAGGTCTCAAAGGCCATGTATAGTATTCCTCAATCTCTATGGTGTAACAATAAGAGGCTCTTTCATTGCCCCTGTATCCCCTTTTTTGATGGTTTCGCTTGTACGAGGAAAGTTTTTATCGATGTTTCTCAGAAGAAACTCCATATACTGAGTTGATTGCAATTTTTCTCCGGATATCTCCTTAATCAATTTAATATACTCCTTGGAGATGTCTACAATATGATCATTACCTGAAAAAGAATTTCCGAAATCCTCTTTTCTGTCCCCAATAAATTTAATTAAAAAATCTCCAAAATCAGATTTGATGAAATCAGGAAGCTTTATCACTGAAAAATCCCGTATCATACACTCCAATCCTTTTTGCAAGTCATAATCTGACAGCCTTTTTTCTATCGCATTAAAATAATAGGCAGCTAAATTAATTAAATTTAAAATATACATGCCTCCATCCCCCCACTGATGGTAAATTATCTGTCTTGTCTCTTCCAGATAACCATCAAACACCCCATCTATCTTTTTCTGATGATATTTCTTATCACCAAAGAGATACTGGCAGGTATCAGGACAGGATATATTTTTTAGTCTGTTTTCCCCACAGCATAATGTACATATAGATCCGTTTAATGGTGGACAGGGACGTTTGCCTTTTCTATCATGGCAGTATATACATTTTGACATCTGACATTCTCAGTAAAGAGTGGAAAGTGATCAAAATCAGGTTTTTGTAAAATCTACCTTTATCTTTATATGATAAAAA
>JACQQJ010000143.1 GCA_016207035.1 Nitrospinota bacterium
ATATTAAATTCTGAAATAATATTATTCATTAATATCCTCATCCTAGAATCTCTGCTAAAGTTGGGTAACGAGTAAGTCTATGCCATTGACCGTTATATTCTTGAAGCTGTGTTTGAAAATATATTTCCCCTGTGTCTAGAATTGTCACCCCTATATTCCCATAATGCTTTGTAGAAAGTACCGTTCCGCAATTCTTATAAAGCTCATAAGCATAATCGACTCCTTCTGCCACAGATACAACTGTTAAATCAGGATTTATCTCATCTAATATTTCTTTAGAGATATGATTTGAGCTTCCATGATTCGGTGCGAGAAGAACATCACTTTTTAGATGACCTTTCACATAATGAGCGATGATGTCATCCCATGCTTCTTTAGTGGCATCACCTCCCAACAAAACTTTTTTACCAGCATGATGAATCCTTAATACATAGCTCAAATGGTCGTAGTCTTCATCATTACTCTCATTTACTTCTTTGACTAATTCTGGTGTTGGTGATAGAATTTTTATTCCGTCATCAGTCCAATAATTACCAGATTGACCTCTGTAAAGTTTTAAAGCCTTTGGGTTTCCATTTATCTTTCTTATTTTCTGATAAAAGTTCCAATCTTCTTTATCATACTGAGAATCTTCCCAATTATCAGGATTGATATATTTTTGATTATCTGTATCCCAAAAATTTGAAACAACCTTTTTCTCAAAAAGCCTTTTGATTCCTGACATGTGGTCCATATCGGGATGGGTAAGAATAAATCGAAATATTTCTCTATTCGGAAAATTTGAAATAATGTAATCAATTGGATTTGTTAATTCTACTCGGCTCGCTTCTTTCATAAGGGATCTTTGTAAATAAGAAATTGCTCTTGAATCGTCAATATCAATAACAGTTAGCCTTCCACTCGTAAAATCAATGACTGAGCAATTACCTTTCCCAACATTTAAAAAATGAAAATTTAGATTACCCATGACTTTTACCTCCATGTTTTTGCTATATATTACTCATCTCTCCTTTTCCCTTTAAAACCCTATCTTCCTGTCGAACTTCTGAGGCGGTGTCATCAGTTGGCGGATTGCATCGAAAATAGCCTTTATCTCTACATCGTGCCTTTCTATTTTTCTCTCAAGTTCCTCTAATTTATGGGCGAGTTCTTTGTGTGTCGAGAGAATTTCTCTAAGTTTTACAAACACATGCATAATTGCAATGTTGACTTGAATAGCTCTTTCGCTTCGGAGGACACTTGAAAGCATGGAAACACCCTGTTCTGTAAAGGCATAGGGATTTGCACGGCGTAACCCACCCCAACTTGAAATCACAATTTGTGATTTCAAGTTTTTAAATTCCTCGTCATTAAATTGAAATATGAAATCATCAGGAAATCGCTTAATGTTCCTTTTCACAGCCTGAATCAGAACCCTTGGTTCAACACTATAAAGTTCTGCGAGGTCGACACTTAACATAACCTTCTGCCCGCACATCAAGAAAATGCGCCTTTCAATGCTTTCTAAGGGAACGATGCTATCAACCATCTATTCTTGCTCAAATCATCTGATTTATCTTGAGGTCACAATTTGTGACCTCAAGGTTCGTTTTGTTATATTATAATTCTATAATTGCCAACCACTATGTAAGAACATAATAAACTGTGCATCCCTCAGAAATGACAACCAAAATGACAACCAAAATGACAACCACTTTTAAACCAGAATATAGTAGGCACCTCTGCCTTTCCCCTTAAGTTTAACAACACCCGAGTCAACGAGTTTATTCATCTCCTTTAAGGCTGCCTGCCTTGTTATTTCAAACATCTTTGCAATATCACCAACAGTAATCCTATTTTCTTGAATTATTCTTTCCACAATCTTCATCTGCCTATCAGTTAGGGCTATCTGTCCTTTTTCTTTAAGCAATTTAATATTCTTGCTCAGACCGATGACTTTTTTATTAACAGCCTCTATACTTACTGCCACTCCATTGGTAAAGTATTCCAGCCATGCGGTTATGTCTCGGCTCTTTGGATCAACTGTCTTCAATGCTGAATAGTAGGCGCGGCGGTCATGATCATAGTAATCATCAAGGGCAAAAAATCTTTTGACATCAAAACCTCTTTTGAATAAAACAATGGAAGCCATGATTCTTGCAGTCCTTCCGTTCCCATCTATAAAGGGGTGAATCCTGACAATCTCGTAATGTGTTATGCCGGCTTCTATGACAGGGTCAATTTCATTAATCTCCGGAGCATTAAACCATCCCAAAAAATCATCAGTCAATTTGGGAACTTGCTCTGTTGGCGGTGGCATAAATACAACCTCACCAGTTATTCTATTTCCGACAATCACCTGCCGATTTCTGAATACACTTTCATCTCTCGGATCATCCAGAGTGTCTTTTGTTACTATTTTATGAACCTCCAGAATGTCTTTTGACACAAAGGGCTTTCTGCCGGAAAATTCAGGAATCTTTTTTAATGCCTCAAGATAATTCAAAACCTCCTGTTTATCCTTTCTCCTAATCATAATATCCCTGCCAGATGCTAAGGCACTTACCTCATCAAGAGAAAGGGGATTACCTTCAATTGCTGTGGATGAGTGGGCGCTTCTTATAAGAGCATCTCGTCTCAGTGAGACCTCCCATTTAGGAATGAGGGGTGAATTTAAGATTATCCCCCTCGCCTCAGATATTAATGTGAGGTTTTTAACAATCTTATCTGTATATCTAAAATTTGGTTTAAATATCATTAATCTCCCTTTAGTTCCCCGAGGTAACCTTCTATCTTTTTCTCAACATCCAGAAGCTCTTTTCCTATCCTCTGCATATCCTTCCACTCTTTTTCAATATCTATCTCTTCTGTCTTTTCTTCAGGGAAGACATAGAGCGTAACATTGAGATTAAAATCGTTTTCCTTTATCTTTTCATGGTCAACAATCCTTGAAAACCCATCCACCTCGGTAAATTCCATATATGCTTTTACAATTTTTTTTATATGCTCATTACCAAGACGATTCAGCTTTCTGACCTCTGGATGCTGCTCATATTCTTTGCTTGCGTTTATGAATAAAAACTTTCCCTGTCTCGGTTTAGATTTATTTTTATTGAGGATTATGATTGCACCCGGAGCCCCTGTGTTGTAAAAGAGTTTTTCAGGTAGAAGTATAACAGCTTCTATCAAATCATCTTTAATAACTCCAGTTCTTATTGCCTTCTCCTTCCCACTCCTGAAAAGGCAGCCATTGTCTATAATAACCCCAACTCTTCCATTCTTATTATTTGCAGATGATAGCATATGCTCAATCCATGCCCAGTCTGCTGATTGATTGGGAGGAAAGCCGTATTTATTAAACCTTTCTCTCCAAAACTCACTCTTTTTTAAAGTTTCTTCTGCATATCCGTCTTGATTCCAGGGCGGATTTGCTATAACAACATCAAATGCTTTAATTCCTTCACCTTCCTTAAATTTTGGATAAAGCAAGGTATCCCCAAGTGCAAGCTGTGCATTCCGTATGTCATGGATGTAGAGATTCATCTCTGATAAGGCAAGGGTCTTATGATTAGCTTCCTGTCCAAATAAAAAGAGCTTATCAGCATCGCCTTTTCCTTTTTCATCTTCCACATGCTGATAGGAGGTGATGAGCATGCCTGCTGATCCGAGTGCTGGATCATAAACACTCTCACCTAATTTGGGGTCAAGGATTTCAACAATGAGCTTAATTACCTCTCGTGGTGTGTAAACCTCACCCTCTTTTGCCTTCTGAGGGGCAAAGTATCTTAAAATCCATTCGTATGCATCTCCTAACAGATGTGGAGAAACATAATGTAATGGCTTAGCACTGAACAATTCAACAAGCTGCCTTAATATCTCCACATTCTCACGGTTTGTGGTAAACTGCACAAAATCTACATTCTCAAAAACATCTTTTAGCTCTGGATTCCTCTCTGCCAGAATCTTCATAGCCTTTGAAAAATTCTCAGGTAGTCGCGCAGGATCTTTTCTTATGTTTTCCCAAAGGAGGTCTTCAGAAATATCAAAATCATGATATATGGAACTCTTCGCCTCTTCTTTTGCTTCCTCATCGCTGAGACCATCGGCAAGAGCCTCATTATATGCATTTTCAAATTCTATCTCCCATTTGTCGCTGATTCTTTTATAAAAGAGCAGAAACAGTATAAAAGCATAATCCACTCTTGTCCTTATAAGGTCAGCAGCCTTTTTCAAAAGTGATTCAATGTCGGCTCTGGAAAGCTGATTTTTATTTATAGAAAGTATCTGAGAAATGACCTCTTCGCTGCTTTTTAATGTGTATATTCTCTTTCTTGCGTCTTCAGGGTCAAAGCTCACATTAAGCCACCCCTCTTTTCTTAATTCCGAGAGTATGACATTGACCTGCTCTTCAGTATCCCGTATCTTTTCTTGAAGCGTATTTGCTGCATTTTCAAAACGAAAGGGTTTATCTTGATATAAATTCCACAAGATTCTGTATCTTTTTTCAATCCATTTGGGTATCATAAGTTAATTTATTATGACAAATTATATAAGTTAAAAAAATATTTGTTATATAATAATGAAAGTAAATAATGATGTCAAGAAAAATTTGAGACTCTTTTCCGAATTTGATGCAAATATAGTGTAGTTTCTGATAGCCCTTATCTCAGGAAGGAGGGCTGTGTTAGCTTCGCACTATCTCAGCAATAGGCGAGGCTGAAGCCTCGCACTACAGGGGTTTGAATAGAGGACAGCATAATTTAGTTTGAATTATCAATGTAAATCTGCGTGAATCTGTGGTTTTATGCATTTTTTAGGTTTATCTGTATAATAGATTATGGCTTTATTTTTAATGAGTAAGGTGTTTTATGACATTCTTTATCACTATGAATAATTTCATTGCCCTTTTAACAATCATCATCTGGCCTGTCATACCTCTTATCTGGATACCTGTTCATCTGATGATAGGATTCTCTAAAAGGACAAGGGCTATAGCCTATCTATTATCAATACTTTCATGGATTGTCCTTGCTTATCTATTCTATAAGTTTAGAATGCTGTTGATCTCTTTTAAAGCAGAACTCCCATTCTGGATCAATATTATAGGTTTCTTATTATTATTTTCAGGAACCATCCTCCACATCCGGACAGGCATGCTTCTCCATCTCAAGGGATTAATTGGATTTCAGGAGATTTCACACCGGAAAGGAAAACTTGTGATTGAAGGACCTTTTTCTGTGGTCAGACATCCAACATATTTTGCGCATACGCTGATGTTTCTTGGGGTCTTTCTTTTAACCGAAGTGGCTGCTGTCGGCATAGTCACATTTCTTGATTTTGTCATTGTGCATATAGTTATTATTCCTCTTGAAGAGAGAGAGCTTGCTGAGCGCTTCGGCATGGAGTATGAAATATACAAAAGGAATGTCAAGTCGAGATTTATACCATGGGGATGGTTAAAATAATAAGATCTGGTCAGGGTGATTTCTAAAAATATGGAAAAGATATTTTTTCATCTAAAAATACCTTTTGCCACAGAGAACACAGAGGACTCAGAGAAAATATTTAACTTCTTAAATCTCTGTGACCTCTGTGGCTAAATTTTCATCCCCCTTAGTGAGCCATAGGCTCGTGATGGTTTCATAATATACATGAAGGAGTCTTTATTGAAAGAGTTAATCGCTTTGTCGTGAGATGCAGCATGGAAAACAAAACAATAGGGCATACCTCCCCGTTGATATTCTCTGTTAGAATCTATTCCCAACCCCCACCGAGTGCCTTATAGAGCGCCACGAGATTCGTAGATACGGCAGCTTCACTTTGAGCAAGCTGGTTTTCAGATGAGAGGAGTGACCGCTCTGCCTCAAGGACATTTAAAAAATCAGTCAATCCCTTACTATACAGCTCTCTCGCCATGGCAGCAGATTGACGATTTGCTGTCGTAGCATCACTCAGGGACTTAAGCCTTGACTGTTCCATGAACCAGGCAACAAGGGAATTCTCCACATCCTCCAGCGCAGTCAATACTGTCTGTTCATATCGGGCAAGGGCCTGCTCATACCTGGCATCCTGAACCTTTATATTTGACCGTATCCGTCCTGCAGTAAAAATAGGCAGATGTATGGATGGACCGGCTGACCAGAAGCGGCTTGCAGAGTCGCTGAGGTCGTTGGAACTTTGACCTTGAAGACCAAATGAACCTGTAAGAGAAAATCTTGGAAAGAGGTCTGCAGTTGCCACCCCTATGCGGGCAGAGGCAGCAGCTATTTCCCTTTCCGTTCTCCGGAGGTCAGGCCTGCGCCGCAATAGTTCTGAAGGTATTCCTACTACTATCTGGGAAGGGGGGACAGGTATAGGGGCATCTCTTGACAATTCTGCCCATAATGAACCTGGTTCCTGTCCAGTCAGCACACTTAGCCGATGAGAGACCTGCTTTAACAACCTTTCAAGGAGGGGTATTTGAGCACCTGTATCAGCTACCTGTGCCTCAGCCCTTGTTACATCGAGATAGCTGATAAGCCCTGCCTTATATCTTGCCTGTATAAGTTTCAGGGTCTCCTCCTGAATCTTCAGGTTTCCTTTCGTTATTATTATCTGTCGCTGGAGACCGCGAAGTTCTATGTAATTTCTTGCTAAATCTCCAAGAAGGGTCACAAGGACAGAGCGTCGTGCCTCTATTGCAGATTCTATGTCTGCATCTGCAGCCTCGACAGCACGTCTGACACTGCCAAAGAGATCAATCTCCCAAGAGGCATCAAAACCTGCCTGATAAAGTTCGTATTCAGCCCCCCCAAAGGCCTTTACACTTCTCCCCTGTCGTGTGTTTTCACTGACGCGGTTCTGGGCATAGGAACCTGATGCATTTACCTGAGGCCATCTGTCCGAATCTATAATCCCTCTGGATGCCCGTACCTCTTTTATGTGGATCTCTGCCACGCGTAGATCAATGTTTGAATGTATCGCCTTCTCAATGAGAGAATTGAGGACCCTATCATTAAATGTAGTCCACCATCTTGCCAACTGTGAAACTTCTCCTGAGATAATTTCTTTTTTTGTTTCTTGGAAAGAGGGTGGGACTGCAGCTTCAGGTCTTTTATAGTTTGGTCCTGCTGCACATCCGATAATGCCTGTTGTAAGAAGCATTGCCCAGATTTCTGTTTTAAATTTTTTCATGGCTTGCCCCTCTCTGTTTTCCCCTGTTCATTTATCTTTGCAGCAGAAACATCACTTACCGGAGGGGCTTCAATAAATACATCCATCTGTTGCCCTACATAAACAGGGAGTTCCCCCCTGTCAAAGCTGTAAACGGCCTGCATTACCCGTGTATCAACCCTCTCTATACTATCCCCTGTAAGAGAGCGTTTAGGGATAACATACGGCTCTGTCCGTTCATATCTGAGCTGTGCCTTCATCTCCCTGTTCCCCCTGACAAAGGCTATTGCCCTGGCATCCCTCTTAAATCTCCATGCATCATTTTCATCTATATCAACACGGACATGAAGTCTGTCCAGATTCCCGAGGATTACCAGAGGCTTCTGAAGGCTCCCTGCCTGGGCAAATTCACCTAACCTCACATTGAGCTGCAGTATTTCGCCGTCTACAGGGGCACGAACAGTCAAACGCTCGATATTGGTCTCTGCAGCCTTTACCTGGGCCTCTGCTGAAAATACCTCAGCCTTTGCAACCTCAATATCTGATTTCCATGCACCTGCCCTGAGAAGCATCAGCTGAGCCTTCATCTCATTTAATCGTGCCTCAGCAGCCTGGACTGCATATCGGCGTCGGTTCAGCTCATCTATACTGATTGCCCGTTTATCTGTTATACTTTCTGATAGATCGAGCTGGTGCTTAAGGTCAGCAAGGGTTGCCTCAGCAGCCTTCACCCTTGCCTCTGCCGGTGGTATATCCTCCTGCCTCGGAAGGCTCTCAAGTCTTGTCAGTTTTTCCTTTGCGGTTTGCAGTGCAGCCCTTTTAACTGTAAGCTCTGCCCTGAGATCCCTTTCATCAAGACTAAAGAGCGGATCACCGATGTTAACCTTGCTTCCGACCTTTACAGGAACATCGGTTACTATACCGGAGAGGGGTGTCCCGATTGCAATATTTTCTGTACTTGCCTCAATAATTCCAGCACCTGCAATATAAGAACCGAACGGTGCCTTGGAAGGTTGAACAACAGGCGCCGCTACGGGTGCAGGCTTATTGGAAACAATAACAGAGTATATAGAAAAGATTACACCGATAACAGCAAGTAATGGCAACAGATATTTGCGGATCATGATACTATCCCTCCCTTATTCAGAATTTCACTGAGAATAGATTTATAATCTGCCCCAGAAAATATTATTTAATTTATTTCTTTGTCAATTTATCAGGTGAATTGGCAACCCCTATAATCTTTCCGTCATCCATCCGTGCGATACGATCGGCAAAGGAAAAGATACGGGCATCATGGGTCACAATAACAAGGGATCGTCCGGAACAAACAGCTACAAATCCCAAAAGTTCCATAACCTTGTAGCCTGTTTCATGGTCAAGGGCACTGGTGGGCTCATCACAGACAATCAGTTTTGGGTCATGAACTAAAGACCTCGCAATTGCCACCCTCTGCTGCTGTCCACCAGAAAGATCAGCAGGCAGTGCCTTTGCCCTATCAGCAAGCCCGACATTGTTGAGCGTCTCCCTCGCCTTTTCTATAGCCTCCTTCCGCTTCATCCCCCTGATAAGAAGCGGCACTGCAACATTTTCAGCAGCGGTAAGGGTTGGAATGAGGTTATATGCCTGAAAGACAAAACCTATGGTATCTCCCCGGTATCGTGTTTTCTCTACCTCTCTCATCTGTCTGTAGTTATGGCCGAATACAAGACACTCCCCATCGTCTTGATCCAGAATACCAGCCATAATGGAAATAAGCGTGGTCTTACCGCATCCGGAAGGACCAACAAGCATCATCAATTCCCCGGGGTATATTTCCAGGCTAATCCCGTTAAGGGCATGAACAACCTCATGACCACTCCCGTAGGTCTTCGTAATGCCACTGCAATAAACGGCAACACTTGAATAATCAATGACCTTATCGCATGGCTGTTTTCCCTTTTCTGTTGTAACCATATCTCAAGTCTTAAAGACAATCGCTGGCTCCAGTTTCATCACCTTTCTAATACTTATCACCGCTGATAAAATGCAGATGAATGCCATGGCAAGTCCGGTAATTGCCAGTATCTGCCATGGAAGTCTGAATGCCAATTCAGTCCCCTTTACCATATAGCCAAAGAGTGTTGCAGCTCCAACGCCAATTCCATACCCAATACCACCTACAATCATTGCCTGAAGTATAATCATACCCAGAAGTTTTGCATTCGTAGTCCCCATTGCCTTAAGGGTTCCGAAATGTCTGAGATTATCGAGGGTAAAATTATAGAATGTCTGTCCTGCAATAGCTATACCAACAACAAAACCAAGTAATACAGCTATACCAAAGTTTACAGGAATACCTGTGTATTTCATAAAGTAATTTACCGTGAGCTGCTTGAATTCATCTCTGGAATAAGCAGCAAGACCTGTGACCTTTCTGATGCGCCGGGTAAGGGCATGAATATCCTCATTCTGCTTTGCCTTGACGAGTATAAAGGAGAGGAGTTTTCGTTCCCTGGGGGCAAAGATAGTTGCCCTTGAATAGGTTGTATATACGACTGGCTGGGATTGAAATGTGCGGGTTACCACACAGGTACCGACCACTGTTGCACGGTGGTCGTTAATTTCAAGGGTATCACCGATATTTATAGGAATTCTCTCTCCTCCGGGTGATAAAGGAGGTTTTGCAAGTTTTCCTGTGGCACCAACAATATCAACGATGACCCCCTCACTCTGCCGCAAATCTTCCAATTTTCCCTGAATCATCTTTGACGGGCCGCCAATAAGAGTGGCATCGTCAAGCCCTATCATATTTACTGTCTGAAAAGTGCCGCTCTCCAACTTTGCCTTAAGCAGCCCCTTATAGAGGGGGACTGCCCATTCAACGCCATCCACGCCCCTTATCCTGTATAATTGTGTATCCTGCATAGGCTTAATATCATCCACAAACTGCACCTTTGGGTCCATAACCCATACATCAGCAATTGATGTGTCTGTTATAAAACCGAAGGTGCGTGTCATCAGTCCAGTAAATATAGCCATCTGCTCTGTAATCAGAAAGGATGAAAATGTGAGTCCTATGAGGATGCCAAGGTATTTAGCCCTGTCGCCGACCAGCATCTTTATTGCAACAAAATTCATCGATATTTCTCCTCTCCCTCATCACGATTCCTGAGGGCTGTCAAAGAAAAACGGCTTATGTGTTCAGCCAGCCTTTCGATATCCTTTACCTTGAATTTCTGCTGGGGGACGAGCCGGTTGATTACCGGCATTGCATGGAAATAAAAAAGACATTGTCCAATGATGCTAAAGGACGATGCACGAACCTCCTGGATAGTTGCTTCATTTCCTATCACTTCTTTTACTATGGAATTCAAAAGATTAAACTGTGGACGAATTGTGTCTTCCACAAAGGTATCAAGGGCACGTGTGGGCTCAGTCAGTTCACGGAGCATAAGCTTTCCATGCCATGCAGGACTCCCATCCTCATGGATGCGTAAGAGAAAGGACATGATAAAGGCCTTTAATCTCTCTTCTGCTGAGGCATTATCATCAAGGCCTAAATCAGTTTGATACTTCACGAGTGTACGATGGGCATATTTGATAACCTCTATATAGAGATGCTCCTTATCACCAAAGTGGTAATTGACTGCTGCAATATTTGCCCCGGCACGTTTACAAATATCCCTGATTGTTGCATTACGGAACCCCTTTTCAGCAAAGACCTCACCTGCCGCCTCCAGGAGACGTTCAGGAGTTTCAGGGGAAAGAGACTTATTTATTATTTCAGACTTTAAAACATCCATTTGAAACAAATGTATCAAACAATTGTATGAATGTCAAGAAAATTTTTCACTGAGCCTATGCAGAAAACAAGGATTATGTTATAATTTTCAATATAAGGGAGACAATTAAAGACAGGTAAGTGGAGATATGTGGCTTTATTGTCTGCCCTAAACAAATGTTTGAAAGTCAGAGAGGACTGTACTGCTCTGACAAACAAGAAAGGAGATGATAAGGATGAAGCTTTCATGGGTAGTAGTGGTATTGATTTTAGCAGTTTCACTTTTCGTAACGCCAGCAATGGCTGAAGAAAAGAAGGGGATGATGGGCGGGCATGGTATGATGGGCGGTATGATGGGTGAAAAGATGATGGGGGAAGGCATGATGGGTGGAAAGATGTCAGACCACCATAATATGATGCAGGAAATGATGGGGATGATGAAGGAGATGATGGGGATACAAAAGGATATGACCCATGCCCCAGGTGATGACCAGAAAAAAAGACTCGAAGAGATGATGCAAAAGATGGATGAGATGATGAAGAAACATGAAGAGATGATGAAGATGCACGAGGAGATGATGAAAAAGAAGATGGAAAAGAAAGGGATGTAGAGACTTAAAGTGGCGGTCATACGGCCGCCACTTTTTTTTTGCTGAGACCATATATCAACTGCTTTACATACTATATTCTTTATCTGTGCCTGATGTTTTTCATTTGAATAAATGGCAAGAATATCCCTTGATCTCAGGTTAATTTTTTCCTATAACAGTCAAAGGTTAACTTACCTTCCTGCATCGTTTCTATCTGATCTGTATCGTGGGTGTGAAATGATACCTCTTCGATACCCTTTAGTGTATAGTAATTCAGAAACATTTTAACAAACTTTCCTATGCACTTAAATCAATTTTTCCTGAAGTTTATTCCCCTCAAGCAAAAATGGTATTTTGGTTAATTTATTGATAGAATGTGCATGGTGATTACGATATGACCTCTATACTTCTTGAAAAAAAAGGGCTTTCTCCCATGCTGGTTTTATTTATTCTTGTTGTAACCTTGATAGCATCGGGTCTTGTTGTAAAGGTCCCTGGAAATATTGCCATAGGTACAGGCATAGCTATTTCAATATTCATCGTTTCTTTTATCAGTGTTGATGCATCTCTTTATGTCTTAATTTTCTCGATGCTTCTGTCACCCGAATTTGGTATTGGCGGTGGCGGTGGTGAAGGCGGAATGGAAGCGAAAAGGGCTATAGCAATCCGCTTTGAGGACCTTCTCCTTGTTCTCATCGGATTTACCTGGTTTGCCAGAATGGCTGTCTATAAAGAATTGGGACTATTTCTCAAAACACCACTGAATAAATATATAAGAAATTATATGATTGTCTGTATCATAGCTACTGCCTGGGGGATGATGACAGGGAGGGTTGTCCTTAAATCAGGCTTCTTCTTTGTCCTTAAATATATAGAATATTTTATTG
>JACQQJ010000136.1 GCA_016207035.1 Nitrospinota bacterium
GGGTGGGATTCGAACCCACGTTAGGTTTCCCTAAACACGCTTTCCAAGCGTGCGCCTTCAACCGCTCGGCCACCTCTCCCCCTTCAGCAATGAGCAATGAGTGCAAAGCAATGGGTCTTCTACTTGTTGCTCATTGCTCATCACTCATTGCTTATTTTCTGACGGAGAGGGTGGGATTCGAACCCACGTGGCGGTTAAGCCAACCCGATTTCGAGTCGGGCCCGTTATAACCACTTCGGTACCTCTCCAAAACACTAACTTATAACTAATAACTTATGACTGAAGAATTATTTTTTGTTATCCGTTAGAAGTCATCAGTTATTAGTTGTCTTTTTGGCGCGCCCAAGAGGATTTGAACCTCCGACCTGCGGACTCGCATTCCGCTGCTCTATCCAGCTGAGCTATGGGCGCATTTTTTTGGCGGAGAGGGAGGGATTCGAACCCTCGGTGGAGTTTTAGCCCCACAACCGCTTAGCAGGCGGTTGCCTTCAGCCGCTCGGCCACCTCTCCAATTCAACTGACAACCTACAACTCACTACTTACAACAAACACCCAAAAATGAATCCCTATAAGTTGTGAGTTATAGGTTGTCAGTTGTAAGTTATTTTCTGGCGGAGGGAGTGAGATTCGAACTCACGGAACTTCCGTTCACTGGTTTTCAAGACCAGCGCCTTAAACCGCTCGGCCATCCCTCCAATTCTAACTGACAACTCATAACCTATAACTTACAATAAATAACAGTTGTTAGTTGTATGTTGTATGTTGTAAGTTTATGGTATTTTTTCTTTCCCATCCATATAGGGTCTCAGGACATTAGGTATTATAACTGAGCCATCCTCCTGCTGATAATTCTCAAGAATTGCTACCAGAGTCCTACCTACAGCAAGACCTGAGCCATTTAATGTATGCAGAAATCTCGGTTTTCCGCCACCCCTCGGTCTATATCGTATGTTACCCCTCCTCGCCTGAAAGTCCTCAAAATTGCTGCACGAGGAGACCTCTCTATACTTGCCCTGTGACGGCACCCATACCTCTATATCATAGGTCTTTGCAGAGGCAAATCCCATATCCCCTGTGCAAAGGGTTACTACCCGGTAAGGAAGCCCTAACTGTTTAAGGACATCCTCTGCATCGGAGAGAAGCTTCTCCAATTCCTCATACGAGCCCTCGGGTTTCACAAATTTTACCAGCTCTACCTTATCAAACTGGTGTTGCCTTATGAGTCCCCTTGTATCCTGTCCCCAGGAACCTGCCTCCTTTCTAAAACAGGGGGTATACGAGACATAACAGATTGGCAGTATCTCCTCAGAAACAATCTCATCCCTGTATATATTTGTAACAGGAACCTCGGCTGTAGGTACCAGATAATAATTCCCGTCATCTACCCTGAACAGGTCATTTTCAAATTTTGGTAGATTTCCGGTGGTTATAGCGCTCTCCCTGTTTACAATAAAAGGGGGGGAAATTTCTGAATACCTATGACTCTTAACATGAAGGTCTAACATAAAATTTATGATAGACCTTTCCAATCGTGCACCCCCATCTCTGAATAGAACAAAACCAGAACCCGCGAGCCTTGATGCCCTCTGAAAGTCAAGTATGCCCAACCGTTCCCCCAATTCTATGTGAGATTTGATAGGAAAATCAAATTCTGGAGGAGAACCCCACCTTTTTACCTCTACATTATCATCTGGTGTCCTGCCGAGAGGGACTGATTCATGAGGGATATTGGGGATATTGAGCAATTCATTATGGATATCTTCAGAGAGAGATTTTATTCTGGCATCAGTCTCCTTTATTTTTTGAGATAACTTCCGCATATCAAGGGTCTCGCTCTCGGTATTAACCCCCCTTTTTTTGAGCTCGCCTATTTCATCTGATACTAAATTTCTCCTGTGCTTAAATCCCTCTGATTCTTTTAAGAGCAACCTTACCTCTTCGTCTAATCTTAAAATTTTCGTAAGGTCTATATCCTCTCCCCTTCTTCTGAGTCCATCAGTAATCCTGTCTCTATCCTCTCTCAATAAGCGTATATCTATCATAACATAGAATATTGGATATGATAAAATCTTGCCTTAAATTACAATGTTAAGATATTGAAGACAAAAAAATAATGGTTTTCTTCGGTATCAAAAAGGAAAGTGGAAATGAAAGAAACATTATAAAGAAGTTAGTATCACGTATCCTTTATTTTATCTTCCCAGCTCTCTCATCCTTTTTTCCAATCCATCTATCTTCTTTGCAAGCATTTCTTTATTTATGTATTTATCCCCTATCTCCCTATAAACTACAAGTGCCTCCCCTAATCTCTCCTGCTCCTCCAGACACATGCCAATGCCATATTTTCCATCTATAATATACCTGCTCTGGGGATAATTTTCTATAAGTCTCTTGTAACCCGCTATTGCCTCATTATATCTTCCGAGGAGATACTTACAATTTGAAAACTGATAGAGTGCATCTGGAGAGAAATCGTTTTTTGGATATGTCTCTAAAATAATTTTAAATTCTATTGCTGCCTGTTCATAATCCCCTTTCTTGAAATAGCACTTGGCAATATTGAACTGATTCTTGTCTGTGTCTCCCCATACCCCGTAATTGCTCTTCAACTTGTAATACTCTATAATTGCCTGGTCATAATTTTTGAGATATTCATCATATATCTGGGCTATATACTTTTGCGAGCTGTAGCTAATCTTATTTCTCTTCCCTTTATTTATCAACTCTGAAAAATATCCAAGGGCAACCTGTATATTATTAAGATTTAAAAAATGTGTCTCGCCCAATTTGAACAGGGCATCATCAGCATATCCACTATGGGGATATTTTTCCAGTATCTGGGTATACTTCTCTACCGCCTGCCGATACTTACCATCAAATATTTTTCTTTCTGCCTCATTGTAAAGCTTTTTGGGGGAACTGTCACAGGCAAAAAGCAGAATACAGAATACAGGAGTCAGAAGCCAGAAGTTTTTATTCTGACTCTTGACTCCTGCGACCCATCCACTGGATGGATGCCTCGGACTCCTGACTCCTATCATTCCTCTTCCTTCTCTTCAAGTTTAGCTATGCTAACTACCCTGCTTTCATTTCTAAGGTCTATTAACTTTACACCCTGGGTATTCCTGCCAATTACTGAAATGCCTTTTACCTTGAGTCTTATGAGGGACCCTTCCGAAGATACGATCATAATCTCATCTTCCTCAAACACCTGCCTGATACCCACCACATCTCCATTTTTTTCTGTGATTTTTATATTTATAATTCCCTTACCCCCCCTGCTTTGAACCCTGTATTCATCTGTTCTTGTCCTCTTTCCATAACCTTTCTCCAGAACAGTCAGTATAGTGGAATTCGGAACAACAATCTCCATTCCAACAACCGAATCATTTTTCTCCAACTCAATCCCCTTCACACCCCTTCCACCTCTGCCGATTACCCTGACCTCACCTTCTTTAAACTGTATTGCCTGCCCCTTTTTGGTCCCAAGGAATATATTCTTATTTCCATCAGTCTGTCTTACTGCTATCAGCTGATCATCCTGATCAAGATTTATTGCAATAAGCCCACCTGATCTTGGGTTACTGAATCCTGATAATGGGGTTTTGTTTACTACCCCTCTCTCTGTTACCATGATAAGAAAACTCTTTTCATCGAACTCTTTAACAGAAAGCATAGCAGTGATCCTCTCTCCATCTTGAAGTTGAAGGAGGTTTATAATAGCCTTACCCTTTGCAGCCCTTCCTGCCTGAGGTATTTCATGTACCTTAAGCAAGCGTACCTTTCCTGTATTGCTGAAAAACATCATATAGCTGTGAGTTGAGGCAATAAAAAGGTCTTCTACAAAATCTTCATCCTTTACCTCCATTGCCTTTACACCCATTCCACCCCTCTTCTGACTCCTATAAAGACCTATCGGATTCCTTTTAATATAACCTGTATGAGACACGGCAATCACCATATCTTCTTCAGCGATCAGGTCTTCTATTTTAAACTCCGTAACTTCCCCTATTATTTCCGTCCTCCTCATGTCCCCATACTTATCCTTTATCTCCTTTAACTCCTCTTTAATTATTTTAAGCTTCTCCTCTTCATGCTCCAGTATAAATAGTAATCTCTTTATCGTATCTTCTAGCTCCTTTAATTCGTCTATTACCTTCTGTCTTTCTAAACCTGTAAGCCTCTGTAATTTCATATCAAGGATGGCATTAGCCTGTATCTCATCAAGATTAAATTTCGATATCAGTCCCGCCCTTGCCTCCTGAGGCGTTTTTGACTTTTTTATTAACTGAATAACCCTGTCTATATCCTCTAAAGCGATTTTCAATCCCTCAAGTATGTGTGCCCTCTCCCTTGCCTTTTTTAGTTCAAATTCAGTCCTCCTTGTTACTATCTCCCGCCTGTGCTGAACGAAATAAAAGAGCATCTCCTTTAAATTCAGAATCCTGGGTTGATTATTCACAAGGGCTATCATAATTACCCCGAAGCTGTCCTGCATCTGGGTCTGTTTAAACAGCTGATTTAATATTACCTGTGCCTGCTCTCCCTTCCTCAGCTCTATGACAATTCTCATTCCTTCCCTGTCAGATTCATCCCTTATGTCCGATATCCCCTCTATCTTTTTATCCCTTATTAACTCTGCTATCTTCTCTATAAGCCTTGCCTTATTAACCTGATAGGGGAGCTCCTTTATTATTATGCTCTCCCTCTCCCCCTTTTTCACCTTTTCAACAAAGGCCCTCGCCCTCATCTGAATGATTCCCCTGCCGGTTTCATATGCTGACCCTATACCATGCCTGCCATATATGAAACCAGCTGTAGGAAAATCAGGCCCCTGTATATATTTCATCAACTCTTTTACTCCTATATCCGGATTATCTATCAATGCCACAATTCCATCAATTATCTCTCCCAGATTATGGGGTGGTATATTTGTAGCCATCCCTACTGCTATCCCTGATGAACCATTTACAAGTAAATTTGGAAAACCTGCTGGTAAGACAAGAGGTTCTTTCAGGGAATCGTCGTAATTTGGACCAAATTCGACAGTCTCCTTTTCTATATCCTTGAGAAGTTCCTGGGCAAGCTGTGACATTCTTATCTCTGTGTAACGCATAGCCGCCGCTGCATCACCATCCACCGATCCAAAATTTCCCTGACCATCCACCAATGGATACCGCATAGAGAAGTCCTGAGCCATCCTGACTATTGTATCGTATACAGCCACATCCCCATGCGGATGATATTTACCTATTACATCTCCAACAATCCTCGCTGATTTTTTATACGGCTTATTCCACACACTTCCTATATCGTACATGGCATAGAGGGTTCTCCGGTGTACAGGTTTAAGCCCATCCCTCACATCGGGCAATGCCCTTCCTATAATCACACTCATGGCATAATCAAGGTATGCCACTCTCATCTCATCTTCAATATTTACCGGTATATTTTGCTCAATGAGTTGCATATTATTTTCCTTTAAGGCCTCTCTTATTTATTTCTATATGTCAAGGTTCCTTACTTCTAATGCATGCGTCTGTATAAACTCCCTCCTCGGTTCTACCTGATCTCCCATCAGGACAGTGAATATATCATCTGCCTCTACCCCATCTTCTATCCTTACCTGGAGAAGGGTCCGCTTTTCAGGATCCATAGTGGTATTCCACAGCTGCTCAGGATTCATCTCCCCTAAGCCCTTATACCTCTGTAAATTCACTTCACTCTTACCTTCAGAAAACACATATTCTATAAGTGGATTGATATCATCAAATACCCTTTCCCCCGTCTCTAAGATTATTCTATAGGGAGGATTATAAATATCTCTGATGTCTTGGTAGAGCTCAAGTAATTCCTGATATTCAGCCATTGAGATTATATCCCTGTTGATCTGCCTCTTTATTCCAGCCCTATCATCATACCAAGTAATAATATAATCTCCGTGCTCATCGTCATATATAACCTCAGGGTTTATTCCTCCCCTTTTCATCTCAGCTGCCAATAAGTCAACTGCCCCTCTCTCAATAAAAAAGTCCCTTTCTTTTACCTCCTCCCTGATAAGGAAATTTATAGGGTAATCCAGATAGACCCTTTTCTTTATCTGTTCAAAAATCTCACTGTATCCCATAAACTTGTTCAATATAGATAAAAAGTTCTTTCCACTGTATGTCTTTTCAGTCTTTACTATCTTCAATGTCTTACCATCAATCCCAGCCTCGAGCAGGTAATTGTTCAGCCCCCTTTCATCCTTTATATATCTCTCCATCTTTCCTCTTGTAACCCTGTAAAGCGGAGGCTGAGCAATAAAGAGATAACCCTTTTCTATTACCTGTATCATCTGTCTGTAAAAAAATGTAAGGAGAAGGGTCCTTATATGAGCACCATCCACATCTGCGTCCGTCATTATTATTATTTTATGATATCTAATCTTATCTATATTAAAATCATCTGTTCCTATTCCTGTCCCCAGTGCAGTTATAAGCGTCTTAATCTCCTGACTACCCAGCATCTTATCAAACCTCGCCTTCTCTACATTCAGAATTTTACCCTTTAAGGGGAGTATTGCCTGATATTTTCTGTCCCTCCCCTGCTTTGCAGAGCCCCCAGCAGAATCACCTTCAACTACATATAACTCACTCAACGATGGGTCCCTTTCTGAACAATCAGCTAACTTGCCCGGCAAAGACCCGACATCAAGTGCACCCTTCCTCCTTGTCAATTCCCTCGCCTTTCTCGCTGCCTCCCTTGCCTGTGAGGCGCTTATTGTCTTCTGTACTATCACCTTTGCTATAGATGGATTCTCTTCAAAGAATTCCATTAACTTTTCATTTACAAGTACTTCAACCATACCCTTTACTTCACTATTGCCAAGCCTTGCCTTTGTCTGTCCTTCAAACTGAGGCTGGGGTATTTTAACACTCAAGACAGCCGTCAGCCCTTCCCTCACATCCTCTCCTGTTATATTCACTTCCCCTTTCAGCATAGCCTTCAATGAAGCATAACTGTTTATTGTCCTTGTCAGTGCAGACCTGAAACCAATAAGGTGAGTCCCCCCCTCCCTTGTATTTATATTATTTGCAAAGGAGAAAACCTCTTCATTATAACTATCGTTATACTGCATAGCCAGTTCAACTGATGTACTATCTTTCTGCTTATAGATATAAACCGGGTCTTTGAAAAGGGGTGTTTTGTTTCTGTTTAAATATTCTATAAATGAAACAACTCCACCTTCATAATAAAACTCATGTCTTTTATCATTTCTCTCATCCACGATATTTATCCATAACCCCTTATTCAGGAATGCTACTTCCCTCAATCTCTGGGAGAGGATATCAAAATTAAATTTTACAGTTTCAAATATCTTATCATCCGGTTTAAATTTGACCTTTGTCCCCGTTGTTGTTGTTCTGCCAATGACCTTCAACTCTGTTACAGGTTTACCAATCTCATAAATCTGGGAATAGACCCTTCCATCTCTTTTTATCTCAACCTCAAGTCTCTTTGAAAGTGCATTCACAACTGAAACACCAACTCCATGGAGCCCACCGGATATCTTATAACTTTCATTATCAAACTTCCCGCCCGAATGAAGGGTAGTTAATACTACCTCAGCAGCAGGCCTTTTTACCTCACTGTGCATGTCAACAGGAATACCCCTCCCCTCATCGATAACCGTAACACTGTTATCGACATGGATAATTACATCAATTTTTTTCCCATATCCTGCCATAGCTTCGTCAACACTGTTATCAACCACTTCGTATACGAGATGATGAAGTCCATAGGTAGAGGTGTCTCCTATATACATCGCAGGTCTTTTTCTAACAGCATCAAGCCCATTAAGAACCTTTATTTTTGTTGCATCGTAGGTATTTTTTTCCACTTTTAATCAATCTCCTTATTCTATATATATTTTTAGTAGATATAGTAGTAATTCATATTTTGTTGATAAACAGTTTATCCATTAAGAAACAGTATATTGAAAAATATATCTGTGTTGATAAAATCATATATAACTTAAAAATAATGAATGACTATAAATTTTTTTATAGTAAATTCTGTTTTTTAAACAAACTATGAACAAATAATTGACTATTTATAATTCTATAGTCTTCCTGATAAGCTTGACTGCTATTGATATTTCATTATTCTCTTTAAAAAGTCTTTCTATTTTTCTTTGAGAGTGGATAACTGTTGAGTGATCTTTGCCACCAAAACTTTTTCCGATGTCTTCAAGGGATAGATTTGTTAATTCCTTACAGAGGTACATTGCAACCTGCCTTGGAATCGCAATATTCCTTTCCCTTTTTTTTGATTTTAAATCAGATACCTTAATATTGAAGTATTCTGCTACTGCCTTCTGAATGTCACCAATACTTATCACCTTTTCTCTCGTTTTAAAGATATCTCTAAAACAGTCCTCTGCTAAATGAATAGATATTTCCTTCCCTTTCAGAGAAGATACAGCAATAATCCTTGATAGAGACCCCTCTAATTCTCTTATATTTGATTTTACCCTGTTTGCTATAAATTCAGCTACATCTTGCGGAAGGGTAACTCTATGCTCTTCCGCCTTCTGCTTTAATATAGCTATTCTTGTTTCTAATTCAGGTGGCTGGATATCTGCAATAAGACCCCATTCAAATCTTGATCTTAGCCTCTCCTCCAATTTTGGTATTTCCCTCGGGTATTTGTCACTCGATAAAATAATCTGTTTATGCGATTCAAACAAAGTGTTAAATGTATGGAAAAACTCTTCCTGGGAGCGTTCCTTCCCTGCAATAAAATGAATATCATCCACAAAGAGTATGTCTAAGCTCCTGTACTTATCCCTGAAAATTTTCATTCCATTATGTTGGAGAGATGTTATTAAATCATTAACAAATACCTCTGATGTTACATAAAGTAATCTCTTATTATCATACTTGTTTAATATGATGTTTCCAGTTGCCTGTATGAGGTGAGTCTTTCCAAGCCCGACCCCTCCATAAATAAACAGTGGGTTGTATGTAGTTAGACCCTCCACCACGGCTTTTGCCGCTGCATGTGCAAACTGATTACATGAACCGACAATAAAGTTATTAAAGGTGTATCGGGGGTTTAGACCAGTAAAGGGGGCTGTCTTTATTTGCCTGTCTATATCATCTCCGCCTCTTGAATTACCCTGTTCATGGTCTGTTGATGAAACAGCAGGCTCGAGGGGATTAATATTTACTATAAATTCAATATTAACATCCTTTTTTGCTATACTATTTACCGCCTCCTTTATTATACTTAGATAATCCTTATTTATCCTGTCAATATAGTAACTATTTGGTACGGATATAGTTATGGATTTATCACCAACGGAAACAATAGATGTTGGTTCTAACCATATTTCATAATGACTTTTATTTAGTTTCTTTTTTATCTCTTCCTTACATTGATTCCAGAAAGATTTCACCTTTAAACACCTCTTCTTATACCTGCAATCTTACAAAGTAGTAATGAGAGGAGAATTGGTAATATATCATTCCCCATGCATAAGGCTGTTGGCATAGTTTCTTCACAATATATATTATTTTGAATTTGAGAAAA
>JACQQJ010000133.1 GCA_016207035.1 Nitrospinota bacterium
TACATTTCACTTTTTAGGTGAAAAGGAATTTCTGATAATTATTTGATTTATTTGTGTTCGTTCGTGTCCATTCGTGGCTAATGCATAATCTCGGATTAATTCTTTGCCCTTTCATGGGTTAAATTTTGTGAAGCCGCCAGTCCCTTTTCTCTTATGGCGGAGGTAAAAGGATGCTTAAAAATTTTGCCCTAATAGTATTTACCATATTGTTCGTTGCAAGTCATGCCCTTTCTGCTGAGCCAGAGGTGGTTAAATTGGCTGAAGGGGTTTATGGCTTTATCGGGAAGGAAGGGGCAACCAATTCTGGTTTTGTGGTTACCGATGAAGGCGTTATTGTAATTGATACTCAGGGGCCAAAAGAGCTTGCACTACTGCTTAAGAAAAAGATTCAGGAGATTACAGACAGGCCTGTTCTCTATGTAATCAATACCCACTTTCATGGAGATCATACCTTTGGAAATCAGTATTTCAAAGAGGCAAAGGATATTATATCCCACGAGAACACAAAGAAAAATCTCATCGAAAGGGATCAACAGAACAGAGGGCAGTTTAAAAAGTTTTTTGGAGAAAGGTCCCTTGAAGGGTTTGAATTAACACCTCCCACAAAAATCATAAAAGATACCTTTACATTGCAGGCAGGCGGTAAAACGATTGAACTTGCATACCTTGGGAGAGGTCATACTGACGGCGATATTATTGTATATCTTCCGAAAGAGCGGATTATGTTTGGCGGGGACCTCCTGTATAAGGAGAGACTCCCCTGGCTTGGAGATGGTCATATCTCTGACTGGATAGAAACGCTTGATAAATTAAAGGACTTTGATGCAGGAGTTTATGTGCCGGGTCATGGCGGTATTGGAGATAGTGATGTCTTGCTGAATCTCCGACACTATTTGATTGATTTGCAGCTTGAGGTAAAGAAGTATATCAAAATGGGTAAAACAGGTGATGAAATAAAAAAGGATATAAGCCTGCCAAAATACAAAAATTGGTTTAAGTATAATGATTGGCTTCCATTAAATGCAGAGAAGGCTTACAAAGAGCTCACAGGGAGATAATCGGCAACTATTAATACAAATACTAAGGAGGATTACCGGAGGGCTGATAAAATGTATCTCTCCTCATTGCCCTGAAACCTGCATCTTCTATCAATCGTCGTATCTCAGCCTCAGATATTCTGAAAGATACACCTGCTGCCCTCACCACATTTTCTTCAATCATGGTACTCCCCATGTCATTGGCTCCAAAAAATAATGCAAGCTGTGCGACCTTATGTCCCTGCGTAACCCATGAGGCCTGGATATTATCGAAATTATCAAGCATCAATCGGGAGATGGAGAGGGTCTTCAGATAGTCAATCCCGGATGATGCATATCCATTTAAGTTTGTATTTTTACTCTGGAATGACCATGGTATAAAGGCAGTAAATCCACCAGTATTATCTTGAAGTTCCCTTATTTTAATTAGGTGCTCTATCCTGTCTCGAAAAGATTCTATATGTCCATACATCATGGTGGCGGTGGTTTTAAGCCCTATAGTATGTGCAGTTTTCATTACATATAACCATTCTCTGTCAGTGCATTTGTTAGGGCTTATCCTTTCTCTCACCGTATCAACCAAAATCTCTGCACCCCCGCCAGGAATAGAACCAAGTCCTGCATCTTTAAGCCTTCCTATAGCATCTTCAATTGATAATCCGGATTTTTTTGATATATGGACAATCTCAGGGGGAGAAAAGCCATGTATGTGGATTTCAGGGCATCCATGAGAGCGGGCAGTGGATTTTATAAATCTTAAAAGAGACTCATAAAATTCTATCCCTAAATCAGGGTTTAAACCACCCTGTAAAAGTATCTGTCGTCCTCCGAGCGTAATTGTCTCATCAATTTTTCTTGAGAGTTCCTCCTCAGTAAGGATATACGCATCTTCTGAATCTCTCCCTCTATAGAAGGCGCAGAACAGACACTTAGAAAAACAGATATTTGTATAATTAATGTTCCTGTCAACAATATATGTTACAACCCTGTCAGGGTGTTTTCTCTTCAATATCTCCTGTGCCGCCCTGCCGATAGAGATTATATCACTGGATTTAAATAGCCTTTCACCATCTTCCGCAGACAGCCTTTCACCATTCAAAACCTTATCCAAGA
>JACQQJ010000137.1 GCA_016207035.1 Nitrospinota bacterium
AAAATAGTAAATAATAGAAAAGCAAACAATTTCTTCTTAATCAAAATCATTATTCACCTCTTAACTTTTTACATTCACATTCGTCTGCCTTTGCTTTAGCTCTCCTATTACCCTTTAAATCAATATGGATATGTTGAGAATAACTATCAGAGAGAACAAAGAATCCACAAAGAGAAGCAGCTTTTCTTACTTTGTTTTCACTAGGAGAATTTTTATAAATATCAGCGGCAGTTCCAAGTAAATGTTGACTTGATTCTGCTCCTCCCACCGCTATATTTTGGGAGGGCGTTCTCTGTCCGCTTGAGATTGTTATCGTCGTTTTAAGACAATCACTGATACAATTTAATCCTTTCATTACTTCACTATTAGGTAAAGAAGATGCCATATTAGGAGATGGTACAACGACTAATCCCATCGGGTCTATAAAATTGATTGGATTATTCCCCACATAATTATACAGATTGATCCCTCCCAAAACCCCTATCGGATCTCTGCTAACAAACCGACCCACCTTTGCGTCATAATACCTTGCCCTGTAGTAATACAAACCTGTCTCTCTGTCATATTCTCTTGCTGTGTATGTATAAGGTTGCTTAACCTTTTGCCCGTGATGCTTCATGTTGCCAAATGAATCGTATTCATACTTTACTGCTACTTTCCCTTTTGAATCGGTCAGAGCAGTAACAGAGCCTAAGCCATCAAAATGATAGTAATATACATTCGACCTCCCCTTAGTCCCCTCCTGGAGCTTGCCCTGAGCGAAGCCGAAGGGAAGGAGGGGAAGGGAGAGGGCAACTGCCAATGGTTCGTCTATGCCTAATCCATGTATGTATCTTGCTGTTACTTTACCTTTATGGTTATATTCCATGATGATGTCTTCGTTGTCATAGACATAGTAGGTTGTTCGTGGAATGACTTTGTCATCGTCATCTCCATCATTATCCCCATCATCATTGTCATCATCATCGTCATCAGAGATTGCTTCGGCTTCGTCTCGCAATGAGAGATGAGAGATGGATTTGGATGTGGAGGTTGCTTATAAGTATACCAATAATTTCCCTTGGTCTCGCAATGACAGATGAGAGATGGATTTGGATAGTCTCCTGCCAAAGGGGTCGTAGGTGAAGGTGATAATCTTCACTTTTAAACCACCCCCATTCACCTCCTTCCCTTCGGCTTCACTCAGGACAGGCTCCAGGAGGGGAGAAATGGGAGCTCGATTCTGCATTTCTACCTTTGTAAGCCTGTTTTCATAATCGTAAGTGTAGAGGGTGGTTTTCTTGATATTACCATCGTCATCATATTCAAGCTTCTTCGTGAGATTGCCGTTTTTATCGTAGGTGTAAGAAATCTTCCCTGACCCCTCTTTAAAAAAGAGGGGAATAGGAATAGAGGATTCCCCCTCATCCCAACCCTCTCCCCGATGAGGAGAGGAATCTTGTTTAACCATATCTTTTAATTGATTCCCTTCATTGTAAGTGTAATTCAGTTTCTCCTTCGGTCCTGTAAGGCGGTTGCCTACTGGGTCATATGTGAAGGACTCAGTTGTGATATCTGGATAGGTCTTCTTTAGCAATATTTTCATCAGTTCAAGAAGAACCAAATATACAACTATCTTCCTAACCACAGATAGAAGAATAGCCTGTTGTAATCATTTTGTATCATCAATTTTCTATTACTCCTTCATAAATATTTGTATGGCAGAAATTCTAATCTTTTTAGCAAATGCCATTATTTTTTTCTCTTGTTCTGGTGTAAAAACATCGTCAGGAATATTTTGAAGTTCTTTTGGAATACCATCATTATTTAATAAAAAAGCTATCCCTTTCAACCTATTAAAAGCAATCATATAACCTTCATCAGTTGGAATAATATTACCATTACCATAGACATTAATTGCTTCAAAAAGGGTTGAGCCAGAACCAATATTTTCAGGAGTTACATAGTCACTATAAACATAAATCAAGAAAATTCGTTCTTTTGGGTCAGTTGGATCAATGGAAAAGGTAATTACTTTTTTGCTATCACGGAATAATGTTATAGTGCGGACAGAATGTGGTTTTGTAACATCGTCTATTCGATATCTTGATTTGAAGATGGAAAATATTTTTTTGGCTGACTCTCCAATCTTTATTGATTCAATTACTCCATCCTTGATGATAAGTTTATTACTTAATACAGTCTCAATTGAAAAGCATACCAATAACCCTATAATAATAAAAATGAATACATTTTTTTTAATCATATTAATTTCCTTCCCTAATTTTTTTACAAGCACATTCATCTGCCTCCGTTTTAGGACTCCTTCCGCCTCTAAGATCTATGTGTATACGATTTGGATATGCTGTAGGTAAAATGAAAAAGCCACATTCTGTTGCTGCCTTTCTTAACTTATCTAATGATGGGGGGACATGGACATCTGCTGCTAATCCACTCATATGATAACTGGTATCGGAAGCACCAGAGGTCTGTGTATTTTGTTCAGATGTACGCCAACCACTTGAAATAAAAATTGTAGTCTTCAGACATTTGCTCATACACTCTAATCCAGCCATCACTGTCTGATTAGGCAGTCCAGAAGTCATACCACAACATGGCAAAACCGCTGTTCCTGTGGGGTCAATAAACCGCAATGGATTATTTAAAGTATAAACATACGGATTAAATTCTTGTGGATTCTGAATAGGAAGGGTATTTATTGATTGGCTACATGAAGTGCTCTCTATATGATTAATACCCTTCAATATAGGATCAAAGCTTATAAACCTCCCCACCTTCGGGTCGTAGTATCGTGCCCTGTAGTAATACAGACCAGTTTCTCTGTCATATTCTCTTGCTGTATATTTGTAAGTATTCTTTACTTTATTTCCGAATCTCTTTAGCTTTCGGAAGGAATCATATTCATATCTCTGAGCTACTTTACCCTTTGCATCTGTCAGGGCAGTAACACTTCCCAAACCGTCAAAATGATAGTAGTAAACTTTACCTTTTCTCTCAATGCTCAAAGGCTCGTCTATACCCAATCCATGCACATACCGAATAGTTTGGAGTTCGGAGTTCGGAGTAAATACTCAAGGATAATATCTTCGTTATCGTAAACATAATAGGTGGCTTTGGGGGTTTCTTTGTCTTCGTTATCCCTGTCATCATGTCCATCTTCATTGTCATCTTCAATTTCTTCTCCCTGATTAAAGCTTTCAGGGACAGGTCTGTGGACGGATTTTGATAGTCTTCTTCCGAATGGATCGTAGGTAAAAGACAAGGTTAAGGTTGAGGTTGAGGTTAAGGTTGAGTTTTCTTGTTTTACTACCTTTATAAGTCTGTTTTCATAATCATAGGTGTAGAGGGTAGTTCTCTTGATTTGACCATCATCAAGTTCAGCCCTCTTTACGAGATTGCCGTTTTTGTCGTAGGTGAAGTCTATTCTTTTTCCTTCAGCGAAGCTAAAGCCTTGTTGTCTATCCCTATTTGTCATCTATGCGTGATTTAAGACGTTTCAGTTTTTCTATATGACTGTGTATTTTCGCTTCTGATAAGTTCTTTTGCGTTGTGATATTCTTCCATCCCCATTCAAGTAATGGATAAAGGGTTTTATGTTCTTGCCTTTTTAATTTATCAAAAGTTCTTATGACCAGATCAGGATTGTTTAGAAAAACTTCGCCAAAGGCATAAGCCAATGTTTCATCTGCTGAATTTTCGAGTGAAAGTAATAAATCAAAGAAACTGAGAGCCAAATTAGTGTCATTGTCAGAGGAAAGAAGTGACACACAATCGGACAAAGCAACAGATAATTCTTTTTCTTGATACTGCTCCAAGATTATTCTTTTCTTTTGTTGCACCTCTAATGGAAGTGTCTTCACACTGTTTTTAAAGTCTTCATTCAACTCTATGGCATTTTTAAAGACTTTCAAGACAGCTTCCTGCTTAGACTGAGCAGCAATTGCATAATCAAACTTAACATTTATTAAAATTAGGGAAAGGGTCAACATCTGCAAATATCGCATCAGTACCTGACCTCCACTGAAATATTTGTATTGCCTGAATTAAAGTAGTTGTTTAAGTCATTATAAAGTCTCCATGCATCATTGCAGTTGACACCAATACATCCTAAAGTTCCAGTCGGTGGCTGATCGGGATGAATACGAAGTAATGTACGACCTGTTTGAAATTCTGGATTAAGATCAAGACTCCATCCATTTTCACCACACATCATTCCTTGCGTATTTCTACGACGCAAATTATTCCCGGTATAAGCTCCTTCGGGCAAACTACCTTGACCGTAGGGACCAGAAATGCCATCATATATTCTTGTTATGATATTCTGATTATTTAGCCAAAAAAGATTAGCACCATTGAAATGTAATCTATCTAATCCCAATGGGTCTATAAAGTTGATTGGATTGTTTCCCAAATAAACATAAAGGTTTATGCCTCCTTCAAATCCGACAGGATCTTTGTTTATAAACCTCCCCACCTTCGGGTCATAATACCTTGCTCTGTAGTAATACAAGCCTGTTTCTCTATCCCTCTCTCTACCTGTATAAGTATATGGTTGTTTGACTTTGTGTCCGTGATGTTTCAGGTTCCCGAATGAGTCATACTCATACCTTTGAGCTACTTTACCCTTTGCATCTGTAAGGGCAGTAACAGAGCCTAAGCCGTCAAAGTGGTAATAATAGACCTTACCTTTTGTCTCTATCGCCAATGGTTAATCTATCCCTAGCCCATGCACATATCTTGCAGTTACTTTACCTTTATGGTTATATTCCATGATTATATCTTCGTTATCGTAGAGATAGTAGGTGGCTCGTGGGGTTTCTTTGTCTTCATCATCTTTTTCTCCAATGTCATCATCATTAGAGATTGCTTCGGCTTCGCCTCGCAATGACACATGAGAGACTGATTTTGATAGCCTTCTGCCAAAGGGGTCGTAGGTGAAGGAAACTACTTTAAGATTCCTCGCTGCTCCTTCGCTCTATTTTATATTGAGGGCAAATCACCTTTCGTCGGTTTTACTTATAAATGAATATACCGTCTCCTCCCACACCTCAATTGGAAACTCACCATCCAAAACTTTTCTACGCTTGATATGTTCACCCTCAAAATCTAACACTGCTTCATATGATGTGCCAGCATCTCCGCCATTTACAATAAGACGAAACCCTTTTTGAGTAATTTCAAAAGATATTGTCCTCGGATTTGCTAAATCACCATATGCTGACAATGGAACAAAAATATCTTCTTTACCAGCTTTCAGATCTACAGATGTTATTACTGATTGTGGATAACTAGGAGCAGGATTGTTAGGCACAGTATCAGCACCCCATCCAAACCCCTTTCTATATGGGAATGAGGGAGAATACTTGGTTGTCCTTACTATTATTTTGATAGGCAAACCATCTGACGATTTGGCATTAATTTGAGCAGCACCATTAAAAAATTCCACGGTTTCAGCGTAGACTGTACTATTAGATGTAATGCTTAAGAAAAAAACGATAATCAAGAAGTAACGAACAACTATCATTGAACAATCCTCAATTCATTATCCTCGCTACCAGCTATCTGATTCCTAATATTGGGAGACAGAATGATACATCCTTTGGAGGCACTTTGGCAACGACACGGATCATCCCCGTGAATTAGGAAATTAGTTCTTCCAAAGGTATTAGTATCTTGATTTGGTGTTAAGTTCATTACACCAGGACCTTTTCTCGGATGATTCCACTGCGGTCCTATCGTATAGGCACCCTGGGGAATAGGACCAATGTTTGGCACATTCTGCATATTGGGATTATTATATCCTGCACCTTGACCAGAATAGCCAGTTCCTACTGGTGTTGTCGCACCTGATTGATTATCCACATAGGTCATCTGACCGGTAGACTGCGAATACTCCCAATATAATCCCCACGGGTCAATCCAGATTACTGGGTTATTCCCAACATAGGAATAATGATTTAATGTTTGTGGAAGGCTCATTAAACCTGGAAATGGGTCTTTACTGATAAACCTCCCCACCTTTGCATCATAATACCTCGCTCTATAGTAATATAGACCTGTTTCTCTGTCATATTCCCTTGCGGTGTATGTATATGCATTCTTTACTTTGTTCCCGTGCTTCTTTAGTTTGCCAAAGGAGTCATGGTCATACCTCTGAACAACCTTACCTCTGCTATCCGTAAAAGTAGTTACAGAGCCAAGCCCGTCAGCGTGATAATAATAGACTTTCCCCTTTTGTTCAATCGCCAGAGGTTCATCAATCCTTAATCCATGCACATATCTTGCTGTTACTTTACCCTTGTGATTGTATTCCATGATGATATCTTCGTTGTCATAGACATAGTAGGTTGTTCGTGGAATGACTTTGTCATCTTCATCTTTGTCATTATCTTCATTATCGTCATCATCAATTTCTTCTCTATGGACGGATTTGGATAATCTCCTTCCGAATGGGTCGTAGGTGAAGGAGACCACCTTGAGTCTGTCTCCTTTTTGTATCTCCACTTTTACAAGCTGATTTTCATAGTCGTAGGAATACAAGGTAGACTTTTTGATGTTACCATCGTCATCATATTCAAGCTTCTTTGTGAGATTGCCGTTTTTATCGTAGGTGTAGGTTACTTTGTTTTTTAAGGTTGCTTCGCCTTCTCTGGATTCCAGCTTTCGCAGGAATGACATTAATTGATTCCCCTCATTGTAAGTATAATTCAGCTTCTCTTTTGGTCCTGTGAGCCTGTTGCCTACTCCATCATAAGTGAAGACTTCTGCCCCCTGATTAAGACCTTCAGGGGCAAGCTTATGCTCAAATTCCTTCTCCTTGTCATTCTGTATCTTTACAGGCGTAGATTGTAAGAGTCGGTAGATAGCATCATAGAAGTAATCTCTTTTTATTATATCATGGCTAAAGCCATGAGTTACTTCTGATAGTCTGTCGCCTACTTTGTCGTGAGTGTAAGTATATGAGTCCAGAGTTTGGAGTCGGGATCCCTGCTTAAAGCCAGCAGGGAAAGGGTTTTGAGTAAGAAGATTTGTGAGACGACTAAATTTATCGTATGAGTAGGTAGTTGTAACACCATTTGGATATGTGAGTTTTGTGCGTCTGCCTGCGGTGTCGTAGGTGAAAGAGAAAATTGCCTCACCTGATGACAACCCCCTATCCCCCTTTGTTAAGGGGGAATTACTCCCCTTCACCCCAGCCCTCTCGCCAGCGGGGAGAGGAGATATGATGGATGTAAGGCGATTGGTTGAATCGTAGGTATAAGCAAGGCTAAAGCCTTGAGTTACAGAATCTGAGACCGTCATATTTGTCCTGTTCCCAGAAACATCATACTCATATTTTATTACCCTTCCGTAGGAATCTGTAACACTGGTTGCTTTTCCAGCAGAATCATAAGTGAATGTGTAGGAGATGTGCTGATTGCTTGCGATAAGTATATTACCCTTCAAATCGTAAGTAAAATTCTCTGTAGTGCCATCAGGATAAAGCTTCTTTGTTAGCCTGCTTAATACATCGTATGTATAATTGATGGTATTTCCATTTGCATCAGTTCCTGATGTTAGGTTGCCTTTTGCATCGTAAGAGTATGTTATGGAGTTGCCAAGTGGGTCTGTTTCTTTGATGAGCCTTCCGAGTGTGTTGTATTCGTAAGTTGTTACCTGACCTTTGGCATCGGTGATACTTGTAAGACTGTCTCCACCACTGCCGCCACAGGAAGGACAGCTACCTCCTCCATAAGTATATGTGGTTACATTACTAAGTGCAT
>JACQQJ010000135.1 GCA_016207035.1 Nitrospinota bacterium
ATATATATATATATGAAGTAGCAGAGAATCATCAAATATTAAAATACAATGGTAGTACTTCGAAGAAAAATATATTTTTCAGTGATTATGATTATTTAATAAAAGAAGACTCTGGTAAAAAGTATATTAGAAAAATAAATATACCAACAAATTCTTTGCTAAATTTGTGGATCGCAGTGGACTCCACATTTCTGGGATACAGGTAAAAGAGTTGGAGTGAATTTTAAGATATTTATAAATGAAGGTAAAACGGAGAAGGTGCTGTTTTCACGCTATATCAATCCTAAGGTTACTGAAAATGAACGCAGGTGGATTGATAATTCTATTGATTTGTTGGATTATGGAGGGTAGAGAGGTAATCTTGTCTAATTTAAGGTTTTTGCTCTTACCATGTTAAACAAATTAAAGGAATTGTATAGTTTCAGAGAGCTTTTGAAAAATCTTGTCATTAAGGAATTAAAACTCCGGTATAAAAGGTCAGTCCTTGGTTTCCTCTGGACAATGCTGAATCCCCTAATGATGATGATTATTCTTACTATCGTTTTTTCTCAACTGATGAGATTTGATATGAAGAACTTTGCTATATTTCTATTATGCGGTTTATTGCCATGGAACTATTTCTCACAATCTATCAGTATGGCTACCACGAGTCTCATATCAAATGCCAATCTCATAAACAAGGTTTATATCCCGAAGGCAATTTTCCCCATTTCTCTTATTTTCTCAAATATGGTCAATATGGTTCTTTCTTTAATCCCACTTTTTCTCTTAATGATAATCATTGGTGTTCGTATACAGCCATCCGTCCTCTTAATCCCGGTTCTGCTGTTAAATCTGATGTTTTTTACAGCAGGGATATCATTATTCATATCCTGCCTCAATGTCTTTTTCAGGGATTTTACCCATATGATAGAAATTATCATTATGGCATGGTTTTATGTGACTCCCATTATATATCCTCTGGAAAAGATCCCGGCTCAATACGAAATGTTTTTTAAACTTAATCCACTTATATACATAATAGGAAATTTCAGAGAAGTAATATTTTATGGAAGAATTCCAGATTTTTCTTTTATACTGAATTCTCTCTTTGCTTCCGTGATTTCATTTGTCATGGGTTACTGGTATTTTTACAAAAATGAAAAGCAGATTATATTTTATATTTAACTATGCCAGATAATGCAGCCATTTCAATTCATAATGTCTCTGTAAAATATAAACTCATTCACGAGAGGTCACTTACCTTAAAAGAAACTGCTATTAATTTTCTTAAAGGAAAGAGAGACAAATATGAATACCTCTGGGCTTTAAAGGGAATAAATATGTCAGTCAAAAAAGGGGAGACTATAGGAATAATAGGTTCGAACGGATCCGGCAAGAGCACATTGTTAAAGGTGATTGCAAAGATTGTGGATCCGTCAGATGGCACGATCAGGCATAATGGAATGCTCTCTGCGATGATAGAGCTTGGTGCAGGCTTTAATCCTGAACTGACAGGGGAAGAGAATATATATTTAAATGGTGCAATATTGGGATTATCAAAAAGCACCATTAGGAGAAAATTTGGGGAAATTGTTGAATTTGCAGAATTGGAGAAATTTATTGATATACCGGTTAAAAATTACTCGTCGGGTATGTATATGAGGCTTGGATTTGCCCTTTCAACAGCGGTAGACCCTGATATATTGATTATTGATGAAATACTGGCTGTTGGAGATGAATCATTCCAAAAAAAGTGCTTTAAAAAACTGAATGAATTTAAACAGAAGGGCAGGACAATCATTATTGTCTCACATGATTTGAATTCTATAGAAAGGATGTGTGATAAGGCATATCTGATAAGAGATGGAAATTTAGTTTCTGAAGGGTATCCTCAAGATGTGATACATTTCTATCGGAGTTTAATTTCAAAGGGGGAGATAGACATTTCAAATGTTCCCAGCAGACAGGGGAGTGGGGATGTTACGATAAAAGATGTTAAATTTTATAGTAGCTCTGGAATTGAAACTGATTCATTCAATACAGGCGATATGTTAAGGGTAAGGATTGAATATTATGCCTCTAAAAAAATAGATAAGCCTGTCTTCGGAGTTGCCATCCACTCTGAAAACTGGGTCCATATCAATGGACCGAATACAAAATTATACGGTCTTGATATTGATTTTATTCAAGGAGCGGGGGCGTTGGAGTATACCATTCATTCACTTACACTTCTGGAGGGGGGCTATTATTTTACTGTTGCAATTTTTGATTATACATGCACACAACCTTATGATTACTGGGATAAATGCCTCAAATTTAATGTCTCGAATGGTAATATTAAAGAAAGATATGGCATTTTTTATATGCCGTCCGAGTGGAAGAAAATCTGATGAATAGTAACGAGTTATTAAATATACCCTTTGACCAGTATCAGAGATACCGTGTCTTAAAAGATATTGTAGGGATTATAAAAAATCAGATAGAAAATCGCCCCTTAAAAATCCTTGATGTTGGAGGTCATTCAATGACAATGGATGGAAAACCGTGGCTGCCGATTAAAAGTTTTCTCTCTGATGATAAAATTTGGGTGCTGGATGTTCCCCAGAGTCTCCTGTCAGGATATATCAGAGGTAGTGGAAATCATCTTCCTTTCAAAAGATTATCATTTCAAATAATCAGTTGCCAGGATGTCTTAGAGCATATACCAAAGGAAATGAGGGAGCCCTTCCTTGAGAATCTTTCAGACATGAGCAGTCGCTTTATAATATTAGGCGGACCACTTTATTCAGAAAATACTGTCTTGGCTGAACGGATATTGTTTGAATATATTTATAAGACTATGAAAGGGGCTCACCATCAGCTGAGGGAGCATCTGGAAAATGGCCTTCCCAGATCCGAAGAGATTGAAGAATGGCTTACCAGCAAACAAATGAGGTATTGCAAAATTCCAAGTGGTTATCTTAACAATTGGCTTCTTATGAATCTGGTGAAGGTTTACATAGCCTCTCTCCCTGAATCCCTGAATATTCATACCATGATTGACAGATTTTTTAATCTTAATTTCTATGAAAGTGACCAGAGGGAACCTGCCTATCGTTATGTTTATATCATAGATAAAAATGGGAAGGATGATACCTTAGATAGAATACATTCAATATTTTATAAGCAAAGTCAAAAATATAAACATATGTCTCTGGAAAAAACCGATCTTTCCCAATTCCAATTGTTCTTTAATCTGGATAATCTGGAGACAAAGAGAAAATTGAGGGAGTTACAGGAAAAAGAGATACAGTTACAGAGGAGAAATCAGATTCAGGTTCAAGAACTAAAAAAGGCGATAAAAGAAAAGGATGTCCATATTGAAAACCTCACAAAGATATTAGATGAGATTCAAGGTTCAAAGGTATGGAGGGCGTTAAATATCTTGAGAAAAAGCAACAAAGGGTTAAAACTTTTGTTGAATGAGGGATTTGGAGTGGTGTTGCAAAAAATTAAATTAAAATACAAGTTCGGGTATAAAACTGCACAAGAGTTTGTCAGCTATGAATATGAACAATGGATTAAAAACCACTCTGTCACAGTTAATGATGTTAAAAAAATTCAAAAAAAGATTGGCCGTTTTAAATATAAACCAACCATAAGTATTATTATGCCTGTCTTTAATGTGGATAAGGTATGGCTTGAGAAGGCAATTGATTCAGTATTGAATCAAATATATCCAAGTTGGGAATTATGTATAGCTGATGATTGTTCAACAAAAAGTCATATACGGGAGGTTTTGGAATACTATAAAAATAGAGATTCGCGGATAAAAATAAAATATCTGACCAGGAATCAGGGAATATCCTTAGCCTCCAATGAGGCTATTTCTCTTGTCACCGGGGAATTTATCGGTCTACTCGATCACGATGATGAATTGGCATTAGATGCCCTGTACGAGGTTGTAAAATTATTACAGGAGTATCCAGATGCTGATATGATTTACAGTGACGAAGACAAGATTACCTCTGAAGGGAAAAGGTTCAACCCTTTCTTTAAGCCTGATTGGTCACCTGATTTATTCCTGTCCCAAATGTATACCTGTCATTTCGGTATTTATAGGAAAAAACTTGTTGATGAAATAGGTGGCTTCAAAGAGGGTTTTGATGGGAGTCAGGACTATGACCTGGTTTTGAGATTAACAGAGAAGACGGATAAAATTTTCCACATTCCAAAGATGCTGTATCATTGGAGAACAATTCCAGGTTCCACTGCTGCGGAATATTCTGCAAAGGCATCAGATAATGCCTCACTGAGAGCTCTGTCTGAAGCCTTGAGTCGTCGTTCAATCAGGGGAAATGTAGAAAAGGGGACTTACAACAGTTTATTCCGCGTTAAAAGAAGCCTGTTGGTAAAACCTAAAATTAGTATCATTATACCTACAAAAGATCAAATTGAGATGCTTAAGGATTGTGTTGAGAGTATTCTGAATAAAACAGATTATCAAAATTATGAAATTGTAATTGTAGAAAATAATAGTATTCAAAAAGATACAATAGAATATCTGGACAAGCTGGAGATCGAAAACAGGAATATAAAAGTTTTTCACTATGCAAGGCGATTTAATTTTTCAGCTATTAATAATTATGCGATGGGTAAAATTGACAGTGAGGTGGCGGTTTTTCTTAATAACGATATTGAGGTAAAATCTTCTGAATGGCTTTCTGCCATGGTGGAACATATCCAGCGGAAAGAGGTTGGGGCTGTTGGAGCCAAACTTCTTTTTCCTAATGATTCCATCCAGCATGCGGGAGTTATTCTTGGAATCGGTGGCGTTGCCGGTCACGCCTTTAAGGGTTTGCATAACAATATAAACCAGAGTTATTTTGGACATGCCGATGCTATAAGAAATTATTCAGCAGTAACGGGGGCTTGTTTAATGATCAGAAAGGGTATTTTTGAAGAAATCGGTGGTTTTGATGAAGTAAATTTACCAATAGCCTTTAATGATATTGATCTGTGCCTGAGATTGAGAGAAAGGGGCTATCTGATCATATATACCCCGTATGCCGTTTTATATCATTATGAATCTTCAAGCCGTGGCTACGGGGTTGGACCTGATCCTGAAGCTGGTTATATGATTAAGAAATGGAAACACAAACTTTATAACGATCCTTATTACAATATTAATTTAACATTACAGAGAGAGGATTTTGGTATAAGAACAGAAGTAGAATAATTTAGCTTGAGAATCTGGGCAGATTTTCTAAAATTACAATGCTGGTTTCCATTATTATAATCAATAGAAATGGAAAGAAATTTCTCAATGGATGTATTGAATCAGTAATGAGACAGTCGTGGAATAAAGTAGAGGTAATACTCATTGACAATGCCTCTACAGATGACTCCCTATCCTCCATTCAAAAAAGTCATAAGGATATTGCCATTATTGCAAATCTGAATAACGATGGGTATTCTAAGGCTGCGAACACTGGTATAGTAGAATCAAAAGGTGAATTTATCTTAATTTTAAACCCCGATATAATTTTAGACCCAAATTTTATTGAGCACTGTCTCATCTCTATTCAGAAAGATAAAAAAATCGGTTCGGTGTCAGGAAAGCTGCTGCGTTTTAAATCCCCACTTTCCCCCCCCTTTAATAAAGGGAGGGGGGCACGGGGCACCCATCCGGTGGATGGGGCACAGTGGATGGGGCGGGGGATTATTGATTCGGCTGGATTGATACTCTGTCAGGACATAAGGCGGCCGCTGGACCGAGGGCAGAATCAAAAGGACAATGGACAGTATAATAATGAGGAGTATATTTTTGGGGTAAATGGGGCAGCACCTTTTTACCGTCGGGTCATGTTAGAAGATGTAAAAATTGGAGTTGAATATTTTGACGAAGACTTTTTTGCCTACTATGAAGATGTAGACCTTGCATGGAGGGCACAACTACTGGGATGGAAATGTCTTTATACACCCTCTGCAGTTGCATACCATTACAGGAGTTATCTTGAATCTGAGAAAGGACATACAAATGATAAGCACGGCAAATCCATGGGAAAGATACATGCTGTAAAAAACCGGTATTTATTATACTTAAAGAATGAATTTATGCTGTCATTCCTGAAACATTCATTCAGGAATATTGCCGTAGAGGTAGTTAGATTGATTCGATATCTATTCAGGGAAAGGGATGCCCTGCCCGGTGTAAAAGCAGTCTTTCCCTACCTTCTCCCTATCTTTAAAAAAAGATTTTTATCATGAAAAATATTAGAGTCCTGCGGCCATATATCGAGGGCTGGTATACCCTGTGCTCAAAAGAGATTGTCCTGATAGATCCAATGAGAGGTAAACCCCGCACTTTGCTTAAATAACTCTCTTTTTCAAGTTTAAGTCTCTGAAAAATAGTCCACTTTTGAAATTTAATTGACAAAAATAAACTTTGGTTTTGACAAGGAGAGGTATTGTATTATAATTACAAGGGTTATATGAAAAGAGAGACTTTAACAGGATTATTGAAAAAATACCATGTAAAGATAGCCTATATCTTCGGCTCCCAAAAGGAGAGCGGAATCGCATTTTTAAACGACAGGAATTCCACAATTGATGAAAGAGCCGATCTTGACATAGGTGTTGTTTTTGAAAAACTGCCGACAGATACATTCGTGGTCTATGGTGAGATTTACGCCTCACTCTCTATTTTATTTGAACCTTTTAATATAGACTTAGTATTCCTTCAGGAGACTGATACACTTTTTCAATATGAGGCTATAAAGGGAGAGCTTATATATTGTGAAGATGAAAACTTTTTAGATGAATATGAGGAATTGGTGATGAAGATGGCTTCCGACCTGTCATTTAAAAAAGCAGAATTTGAAAGGGATTTTATAGAGGCTGTAAAGGATGGTTATTTCGAGATTACACATAGATAGGATTGAGAAAAATCTTTCTCTCATTCAAGAGTTTCTCTCTGAGTTGAAAAAACTTTCAGAAATATCTGAGGAGGAGTTTTTAAGCGACAAGAGAAATCCTGCTGCTGCAGAGAGCTATTTAAGACGCTCCCTTGAAGCCGTTTTTGACATAGGCAGACATATACTCTCAAAGAGTTATGGATTTAAAGAGATTGAATATAAAAAAATTGCACTGGAGCTTGGCGAGAGGGGTATCGTGGCTAAGGAATATGCAAGGACACTCCTTAAAATGGCAGGGTATAGAAACAGGATGGTGCATCTTTATCACGAGGTCACCACTCATGAGATTTATGGTATACTTAAAAAACACTTATCCGATATAGAGCATTTTATCTCAGAAATTGTCAGTTTTATTGAAAGCTATAAGAGAGAGACATCAGATTAACAATATTTATTACTCCCCCTTAACAAAGGGGGATGAAGGGGGTTGTTTTTCAGATTATATCCCAAACATTGAGGTTTATTGCAGGGATATTTGAGTGAAACGAAGGATTATCAAAAACCCCCAACAGAGCCTGTTCTGAGCGAAGTCGAAGGAATAGCTCTATCCTGAATCTACTAATTTTCCTCTTATCTACAGTTATAATATTTCATTCTCCTGCCTTCGATCTTGCTTTCATGAATCAAATTCAGGACATGCTTACCCTTTAACTTTCCAAAGGCTCTAAAATTTCCAAAATTTTGATTGACAGCCATTCTAACATGAAAAATGTGAGAGTCCTGCGGACATATATCGATGGCTGGTATACGATGTGCTCTAAGGAGATTGTCCTGATAGATACAATGAGAGGTAAACCCAGCACCTCCAAATAATGCCTCACCCTTCAGGGCGGGGTAACGGGGTTTACTGTGTTACGAATACCGGTTCTTTTGCCAGTTTAATCCACTTATTAAAATAAAATCTGAAATTACCCGTCTTTGTAGGCATTATGGGTTTAATTATCTCCTTCCCTTCAGGTCCCCTCTCCATAATAACAATCTTTTTATCTATGAGGGCAGTCCATTTGCTTACATATAAAAATGTATATGGCTGATCTCTGTATATTATCTCATGGAGATTGCGGCAGTAATCTATCTGCTTATTTCTGTTATATTCCTGTCGTATCTTTATGATTAAATCATCTGCTTCAGGATTGTTGTATCCGACAAAGTTTAGTTGAAATGGCCCTGACTGACTCGAGTGCCATATCTGATAAAGGTCGGGGTCAATACCCAGGCTCCATCCAAGAATCACTGCATCAAAATTACCTACATCAATATACTTTTTCAGAAATACCGCCCATTCAACAGTATCTGCCTTTACATCGATTCCAATCCTTTTCCATGCATTCTGTGCAATAATCATGATAGCCTTGCGGAGTTCATTTCCATGATTCGTAATAATTGTGAACTGAAATGGTTTACCATCCTTTTCAAGCCTTCCATTCACCCTTTTCCACCCAGCCTCCTCTAATAGCTTTAATGCACCTTCAGGGTCATAGGGGAGTGGTTCTATATTGTGATTATAGTAGTCTGTCTGTTTCACAAATGGACCTGTTATCTTCTCTGCCTGATTGTATAAGAGATGCTTTATTATCTCATCTATGTTGATTGCCATTCCCAGTGCCTTTCTCACACGCCAGTCCTTAAAGAGGTCCCTTCGCATATTGTAGCCAATATAACTGTAACCATAGGATAGTCCTGAAAAGTTCTGAAATCTGAGGTTACCTTTCAATCGCTCAACCTGATGTGCCAGTGCATCATAGGTGTCTACTGTCCCCGCATAGAACTCCATCTCCTGTCCTAAATAGTCAGGGATGATACGGTATATATACTCTTTATACTTAGGAATACCCTCCCAGTATGTATCGTTTCTTGCGAGATGGATATATTCATCAGATTTCCATTCCTTAAATTTAAAGGGACCAACCCCTATTGGATTACGATTAAAATCACTATCCCTCATGGTGAACTTATCAGGGGTAATACCTTTTAACCTCGCCTCTTTTACCAGTGCCTCTCTATTTAAGAGGTGCTCCGGGAGCATGCCGATCATCCATGTGCTTATTGCAGGGGAATAGAGCCTCTTATAGGTGACCTTCACCGTATGTGTATCAATGATATCAACTGATTTGACTGGTTCATAATCAGATACCCGTGGAGAGAGGTTTCTTGAATCCATTATAGATTCATAGGTAAACTTTACATCCCCTGCATCAAATTCATGTCCATCATGAAACAAGACACCCTTCCTGAGATGAAAGACTATGACAGGGTTATGCTCTGTAATTTGAACTAATTGTTCTGACAGGGGCTCGATTAAACTGGGATCAGATACTGTTATATATCTTTCAGGGCGAATAGAGGTGAAATATTCTTTGCCGATTATACCCTCTATTTTTCTAAAAAATTCCTGATCAACCACCTTCAGGGTGATCTTAATCCTCTGGGGAAGTGATATTGTTACCTCAACCTTTTTGACAGCATCCTTTGTTCTCGGATCCTTTATCTCTATGAATTCAGCACGGGGGGGGAGTACCTCTATATTTCGGATTTCGGATTTGAGATTTGAGATTTGAGATTTATCTATTCTACTTACAATCTCCTTGGCACTAATTGGGGTTGCATCAGGGAAACGACCCTCTATGTTTACAAAAAAAAGTGCCTCTTCGTATATCTCCCAGTGAGAAGCCAGCCTCCCACGGTGACGCAGTTCCTCATCATAATCAAGGAGACCTTCAAATATCAATGCATTTATATCACTGCTGGAGGAATCTGCACTCAAAATCGGATTTAATATGGATGCATCACCGATAGAACCCTGGATAAACTGGTATAGCCTGTCCCTGCTCCCCTTAATCTGATTGTCATATGTGGGAACCCAGAAAAAGGACTGTAGCAAGATTATGAAGGCTATAACTGGAATTATAAGTAATAACCGTTTCACCATATTATTTAATTATAAAATAGAAAATGGAAATTATACATAGGAAATGTACACCCAAAAAATCCGATTTAGCGGAATTTGGGTGTAATTTCATGCTTAACCTATCTCCCCCAGCTCCAGCCTCTCCTCCCATCTCTTTTTTAAAGAATCTTTGAGAAGATTATGTTCGGGTGCAGATAAGGATGGGTCATCCCCTACGAGTCTGAACGCCTCCTCTCTCGCTGACTCTAATAATCTGTGGTCCCTTATTATATTCGCTATCTTTAACTCAGGCAATCCCGATTGTCTTGTCCCGAGAAATTCCCCTGGTCCCCGTATCTCCAGATCCTTTTCTGCAATAATGAACCCATCCGAGCTCTCTGTCATTACCTTGAGTCTCATCTTTGCCTCTTCAGAGATTGGATAATATGCAATGAGTATGCAGTACGACTGATATTCCCCCCTTCCTACCCTCCCCCTCAATTGATGAAGCTGGGGCAGACCAAATCGTTCCGCATGTTCAATAACCATTACAGAGGCGTTGGGGACATCGACACCGACCTCAATAACTGTGGTAGATACAAGGATATCTATATCCCTCTCCTTGAACCTCCTCATAGTATCCTCTTTCTCATCCGATTTCATCCTTCCATGGAGCAGCCCCACTTTACGATGGGGGAATATATCCCTTTTAAAATGCTCCATCATCTCTGTTGCAGCCTTGAGATCTACCTTTTCTGATTCCTCAACAAGGGGATAGACAACATATGCCTGCCTTCCGGACTTTATCTCCCTCTCAATAAGGGTATAGGCATCGTGAACCCTCTTTTCAAAAAAGAGGAGGGTCTCAACAGGCTTTCTCCCTGGCGGCATTTCATCAATTACTGACAGTTCAAGATCACCATAAACTGTCATGGATAAGGTCCTTGGAATTGGTGTGGCTGTCATGACAAGGATATCGGGGTTATACCCTTTCTTTTTCATTATCCCCCTCTGCATGACACCGAACCTGTGCTGTTCGTCTATTATAGCAAGTCCGAGGTTTTTAAATTTTACCCCCTCCTGAATGAGGGCATGGGTGCCTATGATAATATCTATTTCACCGCTTTTAAGTTGATAGAGTATATCCTCCCTCTCCTTACCCTTTACACTGCTTGTCAGGAGTGCTGTCTTTAAACTGAGCTGTTCCACCAGTCTGTGGATATTCAAAAAGTGCTGTTCTGCCAGAATCTCAGTCGGTGACATGATAGCCGACTGATAGCCATTTTCTACAACGATAATCATTGCAAAAAGTGCAACGGCTGTCTTTCCACTCCCCACATCACCCTGAAGGAGTCTATACATCGGCTCAGGTCGTGCAAGATCTTTTTTGATTTCACCTATTACCCTCTCCTGTGCCCCCGTCAATTTAAATGGGAGGATAGAATGGAGTTTTTCAGTCAGGCTGCCATCTATCCTGAACGACACCCCTTTCCTTTCCTCATGCCATCCCTTTTTTCTCATCGCAAGTCCTAATTCGAGTAAAAAAAATTCATCAAAGATAAGTCTCCTGTGGTAATCTGATGAATATCCATTCAATCTTTCTACCGATGTCCCCTTTTCCGGGAAATGGATATTTTTAATTGCCTCTTTTAAAGTGATAAGCTGATATCTTTTCATCGTATTTTCAGGGAGAAAATCAATTATTGAATCTGCATAGTTGTTGATAACCCATCTCATGATTGACCGCAGGGACTTCTGGTGAATTCCCTCTGTAGAGTGATAAATAGGGACAATCCTGCCGATATGGAGAAGTTCGGAGTTGGGACTACCCATCCACTGGATGGGTGCCAAGGGTTCGGAGTCTTCTAATGTTTCTATTTCAGGGTGTATTATCTCCATACCACCGTGGTATGGGTTGAATTGTATCTCACCGCTCATAATTATCTTCTGTCCCGTGGAAAATCTTTTATTCATATACCTTTCATTAAATTTAAACCACTTACCCCTGAGCAATCCTGTCTCATCCCTTATAGCCACCTCAAATATCCTTTTTCCCCGTTTTGTCTTTATTATCCCTTTTGATAGGATAGTTCCATATACAGTTTCTATTCCGCCCCCTATTTTAATCTCAGAAATCTTTTTCATCCGGCTTCTGTCCTCGTATCTCATAGGTATAAAGTAGAGGGCATCCTCAACAGTATGGATATTTAGTTTTTTCAAGAGGTCTGACCTCTTTTCACCAACACCTTTAACAAATTGGATTGGAGTTGAGGGGTTGGGGAGTTGAGGGGTTAA
>JACQQJ010000144.1 GCA_016207035.1 Nitrospinota bacterium
GCATTTTATCCCTCAATTTACCCATGATGCACAAAAATTCAGCATATTCAATGCCGTACCTGTCTTCAAGCTCTTCTCTGATCTTTTTTGCAAGTGCAGGACTTTTCCCACATGTTGATATACTTATAATGAGGTCTCCCCTCTCCACAACCGAAGGGACTAAAAAACTGCATAGTTCGGGTGAATCTGCTATATTCACAAGAATCCCCCTTTTCACTGCCTCTGTATAAATTCTTGTATTCGTTTCCTTTTTATCCGTTGCACCTATGACAAGAAAGACATCCTCAAGATATTCCTCTTGAAACTCACCCCTGATATATTCTATTTGACCTCTTACATTGAGTTCTTCAAGTCCAGACGTCAAATCAGGGCTTACAACACAGATATGGGCTTCACAATTTAAAAGTAAACCTACCTTTCTTTCTGCTACCGCCCCACCACCTAACACCAGACATTTTTTATCCCTTATATCAAGATAGGCAGGATAATATCTCAGCACAATTCCTCTAATTAACCTTTTTCTCCTTCAGCATCTCTTTCAGCTCACTCATAAACTCATTTATATCCTTAAAAGAGCGATAGACTGATGCGAAGCGGACATATGCAACCTCATCTAATTCATGCAATTCGCTCATAACCTTTTCACCAATTAACTGGCTAGGTATCTCCTTTTCACTCCCATCCTGAACTACCTTTACAACCCTGTTAACTAACTCCTCCTGTTCTTTTATACCAATAGGCCGTTTCTCACATGCCTTCTGAATTCCCACAAAAATTTTTTGTTTGTCAAAGGGCTCCCTTCTGCCATCTTTTTTTATAATTAATGGCAGCATCTCTTCAATCCGCTCATATGTGGTAAATCGTGTAGAACAGCCAAGACACTCCCTCCGTCTTCGTATCATATCACCTTCTTTACTCAGACGGGAATCCACCACCTTATTCTCCATATTTCCACAGGAGGGGCATTTCATAAATAAAAGGCACCAGAGCACCAGTTACCAGTGCACCAGTTTTTTTACTCATTACTCATTGCTCATTGCCTATCTTTGGTTTATGCCAATCTCTCTTTATAGATAGGATATTGTTCACAGAACTCCCTGACAATCTTTCGAGTTTTACTATGAAATTCATCATCGTTAATATGCAAAATAGTATCAGCTATAAGGTCAGCAATTGCTATCATATCCTCTTCCTTCATCCCCCTCGTTGTCACTGCAGGGGTTCCTATACGGATACCGCTTGTTATGAATGGGCTCCGCGGATCGAATGGGATTGTATTCTTATTAACGGTAATCCCTGCCTTATCGAGTGCAGACTCTGCATCCTTCCCTGTTATCTCAGAATTTCTTAAATCCACTAACATGAGATGATTATCTGTCCCTCCGCTTATAAGTCTGAATCCCCTCTCCTGAAGTCTCTTTGCCATTGCCCTTGCATTCTTTTGAATCTGACCCTGATATTCCTTAAATTCAGGGGTAAGTGCCTCTTTTAATGCCACTGCCTTTGCCGCAATCACATGCATAAGAGGACCACCCTGGATACCTGGAAAGATATTTTTATCCAGGACCTTGGCATATTTCTCCTGACACATAACTACACCGCCTCTGGGGCCCCGCAGGGTCTTATGCGTTGTAGTGGTCACAAACTCTGCATATGGAATTGGTGTCGGATGAAGTCCTGTTGCTACCAAACCAGCAGGGTGGGCAATATCTGCCATTATCATTGCACTTACCTCATCCGCAATCCCCCTGAACCTTTTAAAATCAATAAACCTCGGATATGCACTGGCACCAACAACAATCAATTTGGGTTTATGCTCCTTTGCAAGCCTTAAAACCTCATCATAATCAATAGTCTCGGTCTCCCTGTTCACCCCGTATGTGATAACCTTATACATCTGTCCTGTAAAGTTTATCGGATGTCCATGAGACAGGTGTCCACCATGAGACAGGCTCATACCCATCATGGTATCACCAGGTTTAAGGACTGAAAAATATACTGCCATATTTGCCTGTGTACCCGAATGGGGCTGGACATTCGCATGCTCTGCATTAAATAGCCTCTTCACCCTTTCTATGGCAAGGGATTCAGCAATATCAACATTCTGACATCCGCCATAGTACCTCTTTCCCGGATATCCCTCTGCATACTTATTTGTCATAACACACCCCTGCGCCTCAAGGACTGCCTCACTGGCAAAGTTTTCAGAGGCTATAAGCTCAAGGGTATACATCTCCCTGTTCACCTCTCTCTTTACTGCATCGTAAATTTCCGGGTCAGTATCAATTAATCTCTTCATATCCATCCCTTCCTTATTTTATCTTCCAGTTCCTTTATTTTATCCAGCCTCTTTTGATGCCTGCCACCATCAAATTGTGTGCTCATCCATGTATTGACTATCTCCATAGCAATCCCCCTGCCCACAACCCTGCCGCCGAGTATCAGTATATTTGAATCATTGTGTTTCCTGCCCATGCGGGCAGTGTAAATATCATTGCAGAGTGCACCCCGCACATCAGGAAATTTATTTACCACAATAGACATCCCAACACCTGTGCCGCAGATTAAAATCCCCTTTTGAATGTCACCCCTCGAGACTGCCTCAGCTACTTTAATACCAAAATCAGGATAATCAACAGAATTGTTATTATGGGTACCAAAATCTACCGGCTCATACCCTATTTCTTTGAGAAATAACTTTATATCCTCTTTTAACTCAAAGCCACCATGATCCGCAGCAATGGCAACCTTTTCCATATAAAAAAATGGTAAGTTAAAAGGCAGGTATTGTCAAGGTAAAAAACCTTTTAAATAAAGGGGTTTTATTAGATTTCAACTGAATTGAGCCTTGCACCGCATTGAAAGCAGAAGTTGTCTCCACCTTTCGTTTTTGTTCCACATTGTGGGCAGAAGGGGGTCCTTTCATCTCCGGTTTTTTTTGTTAATGTTACAGCACCTTTGTTTTTATATTCATCAAGCAGCCTCAATATATTGAGTGCCTCTATCTCATATCTCTTTTTTAACTCTTTATAGTCACTCTCTGATAACTTGCCTGTTATGTAGTCAAAATCTAAATCTTTAATAGCAGTATATGCTGCCTCTTTTTTATGAATAAGTTCATTGAAAGATCCATCAGAACCAGCAGTAAATGCTGTACCCTTTTTATGAAAGAGGGGATAACCAATAAAAAACATAGCAGAAATAAATATAAGTATCTCAATAAAGAGAGTCACCTTTCAAACTCCTCCAGTTCTTTCTCTAAAATTTTCTTATATTTGTCCAATGAATCCTGAGTCTTGAAATCCGAGCCTTTAGCCTCTTCAGTAATTCCTTTTGTTGCCCATTCATGTATAATCCTCTTTATAAAAAATCCCACAATAATTATTACAGCAAAAGGTGTAATCCATGCTACAAGGTTGAATCCCCTCTTTGTGGGTGCAGAAAGGATCCTCTCGCCATGTTTATTTACAAAATAACCTATAATCTGCTCTTTTGTCTCACCAGTCTGAATCCTTGTACTCAATTCCTTTCTAAAAGGTATAGCAAAATTACAATCCTGATGCGGACAGGTCTTAATAAGAGAACCGCATCCGCAGAGACACATAAATTTGCCTGAGAGTTCATCATACAATGGCATGTATTTCTCATCTATAGTCAATGCCGATACACTACCAGAAAAAAACAACAGGAAACAGGTTACCAAGAGGCAATAAGCAGTAGATGATATACGGCTTTCTGTTTTTTTCTTACCTTTTTCTATAACCTGCATGCCTCCTTTCTCCTTCCTGTCGGGGAGCATTGCTATAAATGTCCCCAGGCCAATAACTATACCGCCAATCCATAACCATTTAACCAATGGATTTACATGAATCTTAAATGTTGCTGAGTTATCCTCATTAAATGCTGCAAGTATAATATAAAGATCCTCCTTAAGACCTGAGAGATTATACACCCTTGAAATAGGCTGCTCAGAGTTCTTATAAAACTCCCTCCTTGGCTGAGCAGTTGCTATAATCTTTCCATCCTTTTCTATATCCATAGCTGCAATAACTTCTATCCTGGTAGGAATAGGCATTTTATTGGCTAAGTCCTTGTATATAAGCCTGTAATCGCCAATCTCCATGGATTCCCCTTTCTTAAGTGTAGCTTCTTTCTCTATATTGTATGATGAGCCTGTAATACCCACATACATTAAAACTACGCCAATATGTATTATATATCCGCCGTATCTCCTCTTATTTTTTCCTGTCAGAAAAAATAGTGCCTTGACAAAACCCTCTCCAGTACTATTTCTCCGTGCATCTACCCCTTTATAGAATTCAATCAATATCGTAGATACAACAAATATGGATATGGTAAAAGACAACCATGCAAAGAGATGTCCGATACCAACAGGGATAAGCACGATACCACCTATAATTGATATTACAAAGGGTTTTAAAAAGTTTCTCTTGAGATTATTTATAGATGACCTCTTCCAGGAGATGAGGGGACATATACCTATGAGGAGTAAGAGAGCCAGTCCTATGGGGATATTCACCTGATTGAAAAAGGGTGGACCTACGGTTAATTTCTGACCCCTGATTGTCTCTGAAATGACAGGAAACATTGTTCCCCAAAATGTAGCAAATGCTGCACCGACCAGTATCAGGTTATTAAACAAAAAGCTACTTTCCCTTGAAATAATAGAATCAAGCTCATTGTTACTCTTTAAAAGGGAAAATTTGTTCACAATAAGATAAAATGAAAAACCTATGGTTAAAATTAAAAAAACTAAAAAATAATATCCTACCGTGCTTTCACCAAAGGAATGCACAGATTGAATAACACCACTCCTTGTAAGAAATGTCCCGAAAATGGTAAGGCAGAAGGTTACTACTATAAGAACCATGTTCCAGACCTTCAGCATGTCTCTACGCTCCTGAATCATAACAGAATGGAGATAGGCAGTAGCGGTAAGCCACGGCATGAAAGAGGCATTCTCGACCGGGTCCCATGCCCAGTAGCCCCCCCAGCCAAGTACCCTGTATGCCCACCATGCACCCAGAAGATTTCCCATACTCAGAAAAAACCATGAGAATATTGTCCACCGCCTTGTAGTCTTTATCCATGTATCGCCGAGATGACCACTTAAAAGTGACGACATTGCAAAGGCAAAAGGGATTGTAAAACCCACAAATCCCAGATACAGTGTTGGCGGATGAAATACCATCCCTGGGTTTTGAAGGAGCGGATTCAGACCATAGCCGTCTTCCGGAGGATATATCAGTTCAAAGGGCCTCGATGCAAAGACCATAAGGGCTAAAAAGAGGCACAGGGTAATAGAACTTATCGATATAACATATGGCATGAACTCCCGATTCTTATTTCTATTCTGCAGAACAACAACTGCACTAAATATGGATAATAGCCATGCCCATAGTAAAAGTGAGCCTTTCTGCCCAGCCCAGAATGCAGACAAGGTATAAAAGAGAGAGAGATCTTTATTAGAATAATTGGCGACATATTCAACACTGAAATCCCTCCTCAAAAATGCAGATATCAGGGTTGCAGAAGAAATTGTTATGAGAACGAACAAAACAAAGAGAGAGTTCTCTGCACTGGCAATAAGCCCTTTTCTCTTCCTCTTTTCACCAAGTACCGAAACGATAGATGAATATACTGCAATTCCTAAAGAGAGCAAAAGACATAATTCACCAATCTCGTTCATATCACCTCGTTAGGAAAATAAAAAAAATTAGTTAAGGAGTTGAAGTGTTAAAGAGTTGAAACTCATTACCCATTAACTCGTTTTAAATTGGCTTTTATCGGCAGACTCATATTTGGATGGGCAACTGGTAAGGAGGGTGTGTGCTCTAAAAACCCCTTCGTGTGCATATTTTCCTTCTACCACAACATCCCTGCCATCCTTAAAGAGGTCAGGGATTACGCCTTCATAATGTATAGGTATATCTTTATTACCGTCGGTAATCTTAAAATCCACTTTCAGTGTGTAAGGGTCCTTCATTATTGACCCACCTACAACCTTTCCCTCTACCCTCACCCCTTCCCCATAAACTGTACTCCCCTTAGAAAGGAGTTCACTGACTGTGAGATAATAGACTGCTGTTTTACTTATGCCCGTCACTACTAAGTATCCAATGGATACAACAATTATGAATGATCCAAATATAAATTTAAGCTGCTTTTTATTCATTATAATATCCTATCTATATATTCATTAATACACAGGATAACAATATTTGTCAAGCAAAATTCATAAAATTACTCTTGACTTATGTTAATAAAATCAGTAGATTAAATAATAATTACTGATTGTTTATTAAACTTCATAAAAGGTTATTTTATTGAGTTTTAATATAGTATAAGTTATGAATAAAATAGAGCATGGAAATATACATCCTTTCAATTCTTTCTTCTGTGAAGGGACTTTTATGAAAGGTGTTTTAAAATTCAACGGGGCTCTCCGATTTGATGGTAAATTTGAAGGAGAGATTATAACAGATGATACATTTATAGTTGGAAAGACAGGAGAGATAAAGGCAAATATACAGACGGGAAGTCTTTTTAATTCAGGGGAAATCAATGGAAACATATCAGCTTTTTCTAAAATAGCAATTCATTCAGAAGGCAAGATCCTCGGTAATATAAAAACCCCAATGCTCACCATAGAGGAAGGTGCACAATTCAATGGAAACTGCGAGATGGATAAGGGGACAAAAGGGAGAGAGATTATAACAGGCGAGCCCCCCTCAGAGAAAAAGATACACCCTCTCACATCTGTAAAAACAAACAAGAAGGTTATTGTTACAGCTACAGGAGTTTTTATAAGTATTTTAGTTGCCTTCACCCTCTATTATTTTACGAACAGACTGAATATTCATGATACCATTAAAAAAATACTAAAACAGGAAAATCCCATGGAACTAATGCAAACCGGACTCTCACTCAAAGAACAGGGGAGGAAAGAAGATGCAATAAAAACATTCAGGAGGCTCATACAGTTGAATGTGAATGACCCCCATATTCATCTAACAACAGCACGGGCTTTTATTGATATGGGACTGGAAGATGAATCCATCTCTGAATATGAAAAGGCTATACAGTATGATCCTGAAAAAATGGAAACTTACAATGAACTATTTCAGTTATACACAAAAAAGGGAATGGATGATAAGGCGATAGTCATATTAAAAAATATCACTGAGAAAGACGATAAAAATTTAAATTCCCGACTGAGATTAGTAGCCCTCTATTAGAAAAATAATATGTTAGAGAATTCCTATAATGAATATAAAAAAATAA
>JACQQJ010000142.1 GCA_016207035.1 Nitrospinota bacterium
CCTTCATAATTTATTGATAATTCGAGTAAATTCGTGAAAATTCGTGGCTTAACGCATTGTTTGGAATTATTTAAACTGTCTATTCAATCCTTCCATCTTTGATATGCAGGCACCGACGGCATTTTTTAGCCAGCTCTAAATTGTGAGTGACGATAATGATGGTCTTCTCTTGCTGATTGATAGAATTAAAGAGATTAAAGATGGATAACGCCATCTCAGAATCAAGGTTACCCGTAGGCTCATCAGCTATTAAAATCTCTGGATCATTAATAAGTGCCCTTGCAATGGCAGTCCTCTGCATCTCCCCTCCGGATATCTGCGATGGGAGGTGGTTGGCACGATTCGATAGACCGACCACCTCGAGAACCCTCTCCACCCTCCCATCTTCCTTTTTCCCTGAAAAGATAAGGGGGATGCTGATATTTTCCCTTACTGTAAGGGTTGGCAGGAGATGAAAATTCTGGAATATATACCCAATCTCCTTCCTTCGTATCAGGTTCAGCTCCTTTTCCTTCATGTTAGAGATTTCAAATTCCTTAAGATAAATACTGCCGTTTGTCGGTTTGTCAAAGCCACCGAGCATATTTAAGAGCGTTGTCTTTCCTGAACCTGACGGCCCTACCACTGCAACCATATCCCCTCTTTCTATAGAGATATTGATATTATCCAGAGCCCTTACTGTTTCAGCCCCTCGTATATAAAGTTTTGTAACACCGACAGCATTGAGAATTGCACTCATTTTTAGTCCTCCCTTTTTATTGCCTCTACAGGTCTTAATCGGGATGCCCTCAGGGCAGGGTAGATACCACTTAAAATCCCGATAAAAATAGCCCCCAGCATACTTGTGAGCATTATATCCGGTGTTAGGACAACCAGATTCCCATACGGGGCATAGGGGAGAATTGAGCGGATAACCCCCTCCACACCCTTTGCACCAAGATAGACAAGTAAATTACCGCTGAATACTGCAACAATACAGATCAGGAGTGTCTCGTATATAATTAATGTAAAGATATGTCTCCCTGATGCGCCAACACTTTTAAACATCCCAAACTCTTTCGTCCTCTCCATAACTGACATTAAAAGGGTGTTGACAATACCAAAAACTGCTACAACCACAGCAATGACTGCCACAGCGGTAATCATCACCTGTGCACTCTGTATAAGACCCAGTATAGTCCCTTTTACCTGTGCCATACTGATAACCTGTATTGCCGGGACATTGTAAAGGCTTTCCTCAAAATCGGGAATCATTGATACATCCTTAAGCTTAACGCCAACCCCGGTCAATTTCTTATCAAGTTTAAAGAGCGATTGAACGGCATGTAAGGGCATAAAAATCGTGCCGTCATCGTGTGTCCCTGTCCTTTCAAGTATCCCTGCAACAGTAAAATCGCCCTCGACCCCTGTTATAAAAAATTTGTCCCCTGTCAGCCTCTGCTCCAGTTCAGCTACTTCATACCCCATAATAACCTCGCGGGAGGTATCGGAACTGAACCACCCGCCTGATTTAAATTTCATCCATGGCTTTAGCGGCAACATGCTCCTCTCTACGCCGAGTATCATGATATAGCCGCCTCTCCCTTCGTTTTTGTCAGGGTCATATACAACTTGAATAAGCGATGAGGTAATCTTATCAATCCGTTCATCAGAAACAAGCTTATTGTAAATATCCTCTTCCATATATCTCAGTCCAGCACCACCTTTCAGCATGAGGGTTGCTGCCTCGTAAGGGCAGCCCTTTGCTGTAACGAGGACCTGATACCCCATTTTATCCACATCACGGAACAATGCCTCCCTATAACCCTTTTGAAACCCAAGGAGGCTGATAAAAACTACTGAGGCAGTAGTAACACCAGCAATAGTTAAGAGTGTCCTCGTCATTCTCCTCTTTAGATTTTTTAAGGCAATCTTTAATAATTGCATATTATTCACCCCCTTCTTATTTTTTCAATATCTCAACACCACTCCCTTTCAGCATGAGTGTTGATTTACCCTTCTGATTTGACACCATTCCCTGAACGATTGCACTCCGTCCATTACTCTTTTTCGGCATGGTAAACTTAATTCCCATTGATAAATCCACATAAATTGCACCGGTAGAGTCCTTAATTGAAAACCAGCAGCCCATTTCCTGACACACATCAAAAAGCTCCCCTTCGACACGCACTACCTTATCGAGATACTTCTCAGGTTCTTTTGTAATATCTCCAATGGGAGTCTTCTCTTTTATTGTAATAGAGTCACCGTATTTACCTGCCACATCTGTCCAGAAAAAGGCTGTATTTAAGAGAAAAAACAGAAATAAGTAGATAAATCTTTTCATTTGAAAACCTCCCTGCTATTTTTTAAACCAGAACTCATAAAATTGTACTATGTTTTTCTTGAGTCCCCTTAGTGTAGCCTTAAAATCAATATCATTTCTCTCTATCGGGTTTTTAATATTAACCAATGGAGAAGAAGGGTCATTCACCTTTCCTGTTTTAGGGTCATACTGGAAAAAATCATCAATGGTAATCCCTTGAAAAAGATTGAGAAATTCTCTGTTACGAAACTTCTTTGCATCAGGAGAACTTATCCTCTGGTAATAAAAGTTGAGAATTTTACCCTTGAGGTCAGTTGCCAGAATGAGCTGAAGCACCCCATACTCCCCCTTCTGGTTTACCCCAAAGACCCAGCCAATATGCTCCTTACCTTTAAATATCTGGTAATAGGGATGAGGGACATCAAGGGTTTCATACACTGGCTCAAAAGAATCACCTAATTTTCCCTCGATTCTTCTTGCGAGGGGTTCCCCTCCCCTTTCGAGGATGGTAATGAGATATGTTTTGTAACCCGTGGATTCGGGAAAAAGCCTCCTCGTGTCCCTGTCAGGGTCATCAAGGGAGCAGCCTACTGCAGCCCATGAGACTCCAGATCCCGGAGACAGAAAAAACATAGTTGTCAAACATAGCAATGATAATATCTTTTGCATATATCATCCTCCTTTCATTCAGGTTTAAAATCAATTAATCTCTTCAGGGTTGGGAAATAATAATAATATTGTGCCATGATGCGGTTGTCTAAACTGCCTGAGGCTGAATGGAAATCACGGGCACCATAAAGGCGCAGACGGATTGCACCATTCAATTTATAAGAAAAACCGGCTGTTATAGTAGAGTCATACTGCTCACCTTCTGAAAGGCTGTAAAACCAGTTCTCCTGTTGAACCTCTATATTGAGCTTCTGATATTCAGGGAGCGTATAGGTGATCTGAACCCATGTCCCCATAACCTCTTTATCATTATCCCTCCCATAGGCCAGCTCAATCTTAGAATCAAAAGAGCGGTATAGGTAAGTGGCATCAATTCCAACCCTCTTTTTTAAGGTCAGGTTATCGGAGAGGAGTTTCCTTCCACTTGCATTCACCACATATCCATAGAGTGTTGATATACCAAGGTTGTAATCATTGAGTGCAGTTTCACCAAACCCAATCCTCCCTGCAAAGAGATGATTCCCTTTAAAATGCATTCCCATACCTGAACCAAGGGTTGCGGTAATACGATAATCCCAACCGGTAAATACCCCCCGCGTGCCAACCCCCCAATCCATTTTAAAACCAATATTCTTAAAATCCATTGTCTGTAAAATAGTCGGATAGGTATCAAGGAGTGGCTCCTGTCCGAAGGCAGGCTCATAGTGTCCCACCCATGTATCTGCCTTCCCGTAGAGGAGTTTAAATCTGGCATATGCATTATGAAGCTCCATATCAAAGGCATCCACTTCCGGGTCTCCTGTTCCAATAGTATCCCTTGTGAGTTCATTATCACTATTATATGCGAGGCGAAGCTGGATATTGGTTGTAAGCCAGTCTCCATACTCACCTGAAAATTTGCGAAAATCCTCTATCCCTATACTCTTTGCAGTCTCATTGACCCTTCCGAACATACCCTTCCTCTCTGAAAGCCCCTGAAAAAGATTGACCTCCCAGTAACTGAGGGCCTGCTGTTCTGCCCATGCAGTGGGAGTGATAAAAATCAGATATAAAAGGAAAACGATTATAATTTTCATAAATATTATTTTTTGAAAATAAGACCTGGTCAGGTATCCTGCTATCTTATCTTATAAAATGCGAAGCATATAAGACAGGATTTAAGCCTGACTAAAGTACTTGAATAAAAATAGAAAGATATGATGGGAATCAAATAATAAAAGTGGATTTTAAGAGATATAATTTTGGTGGAGAATATTTCTTTTTTTGATAATCTTCAAGAAAAGTAAAATTAAAGACAGGATGGGAACTTAAAATAAAATCAACTGAATGATGGGCTGGCAGAGGATTGAACAATGTTTGAAATTTATCAATATTATGGGACGATTTCTCTGAAATGTTATGCCTTAAATTCGGATAGCACATATCCTCACAGCACTGGATTTCAGTATGGCTATTCCCTTTACAGTTACTACCAGTTTTGGCTGGATGCATGCTGCATACATTTGAATGTTTCAAGCAGCATGATTTCGCCTGATTTATTTGCAGTGGCGATGATAATATAAGAGGGGAAAGGATCAAAAAGAGCAGTATTGAATTAGCCTTCTTTCTCATGACAATAGTATAACAGATTTTTTTACAAAATTATTCCAAATAATTTTTTTATTAA